>PFPO01000041.1 GCA_002793075.1 Candidatus Komeilibacteria bacterium CG_4_10_14_0_2_um_filter_37_10 | reverse complement strand
AATTTTGTTGGCTTCTCGCTTTTTTTACTGTTTCTAGCTTTATTACATCGTTACCGTCAGCAGTCAACAAGTGGTAGATTGGTTGGGCTAATAGTATTGGCGACTGTAGTGATTCTTAGTCATACTCTAACTACCATTTCTTTATTTATTGCCGTTCTATTTTATCTATTATTTAATTGGCGTTTAGTATTGATCAAAAAACTAATTGTTATTGGTACGGTAGCCATTGGTTTATCAGCGTTTTGGTTGTTGCCTTTTATTTATAATTTGCAGTACAGTTCACCAGCGGTCACCGCGGCTCGCAATGACTACTTATTTTTGTTATTTCCTTTTAATTGGTTGGATTTTTTAGCAGGCAGGATGTTTAGTTTGGAGTGGCTCGCCGCGTTGGCTTTTTTTGTTGGTCTTTTAGGTTTTGTTTTACTGTTAAAGAAAAAGCAGTATCTCTGGCCAGTTTATTTTTTAGTTACTCTTTTTATTTTACCTAGTCAGTATTTAATTAATTTTTTTCCGAATTGGCCACTACATTATTATCGTTTTTTTGTATTTTTGTATTTAATTTTATTAGCTTGCGGGTCTTATGGCTTAGCTGTTTTCTTGGCTTTTTTATCGCAGAAAAAACTTTGGCAAGTCGGTGGCTATACAGTGTTGGGACTCATTATCATCTATAGTTTATTTCATTATAATTTAAGTAGTGGTGATGGTCAGATTAATACACTTTATACACGTTTAGACGATCCTTATCATTTTCAGTTAGTAGATTATCCCGGTATTGTCACCGCGGAGAAAGTAGTGGACTACTTAGTAAGTTCCTCGAATGTAGGCAGAATTTTTGTGGAGGAGCCCATTAGTGATCAGGGGGATTTAGGATCAGTGCACTATTTTAAAACCGTATTGCCGCTGCAGGGCAAAGAGGTAATTGACGGCTTGTATATTGAAGGCGCTATTCAAAGTCCATTGTCTACTGTGACGATTGGTGCGTTATCTAATACTTTTATTTGGGGTGATGGTAGTGTTTATGCTGATCCTGCCTTTCGTTTACAGGATCGTGATGCCTTGTTACGTCGTTTAGCTTTTTTGCGAGTAGATACTATTGTCGCGCGCTCTAATAAATTTAAAACCGCTTTAGCCGGTAGTTCTTTGGTGCAAAGGACCAATACGATAAATGAATATGAATTTTATCAACTAGCCGAAATCAAACCACTTGTTTATCCAGCAAGTTTTCGACCAGGCATTTTCTTTAATGAAAGCGGGGATTTACTTTACCGTGATTTAGTGAAAATATGGTATAAATTTCCGGCTCTTTTAGATTATCCAGTAGTGAAAGCGAATAATGATTTAATGAGTGTTGATTTGTCCGAGATTCATCGTTTTGGTTATGTGTTAGTTAGTGCCCCTTCCTTGACCGTGCAGCAGCTGGATCGCTTAGCCAGTTTTACTTTGCCAGTTATTTGGCTCAATGGTCCAAAGGATATTACTTTGCCATCAGAGTTGGTCAGTCGAATATTTTTTATTGATGATTTTTATAATTACCCCAGAGCCACAGGAGTAACAAAGATAGTTGATCAAATTTCGAAATTAAGCCAACAATTAAACTGGCCGACAGGGGATATGAAAAAAATAGAAGTACTTAATTGGTCAGAACAAAAAATATCTTATCAAGGATCAGGTGCCACCATTATTAATATTGGTTATTACCCTTATTGGCAAGCCACTGATCAGCGGATGTCAGTTTATCAGACAACACCAGCCAGTCAGATACTAGTTTGGCCACCCGACGATCAACAGGAAGTTACCCTTATTTATCAGCCCACATTAGAGAAACGCGTTGGTCAAGGACTATCAATTGCCACCGTCATACTAATGATCAGTTATTTGTTTTATCGTAGCTATACTAAAAAAAGAAAGGTTATTTAGATGTTTTTATCCGTTATTATACCCACTTTTAATGAAGAGAAAGTTATCGCCAGTACCTTGAAAAAGGTATTGGCATATTTGCATCAGCAGGATTATCAGTGGGAGGTGATAGTTGCTGATGATGCTAGTACTGATCGGACAGTTAGTCAGACCAGTTTATTTGATGTTCAAGTAATTACTAGCCAGACTAATCAAGGCAAGGGCGGAGCCATCCGCAACGGATTTCGGATTGCCCAAGGGCGGTGGTTATTATTTTTAGATGCTGATTATTCTACTACTATGGATGAGCTAGATAATTTTTGGCCCAGTAGCACCGATCACGATATTATTATTGCCAGTCGTGCAGTGCCAGGAGCACGTATTACCCAGCCGCAACCGTGGTACAAAGTAGCTCTTGGTCGTTTGGGTAATAGAGTTATTCAATTATTTTTATTACCTGGTTTATCGGATACCCAGTGTGGCTTTAAATTATATCGGCGAGAGGTTTTACCATTATTTGAAAAGTTGCAAAATTTACGGTGGAGTTTTGATTTTGAAGTTCTATTTTTAGCGCGGCAACATAATTTTCGTATTCTTGAACTACCAGTAAACTGGACCAATAATCATGATTCGGCGGTTCAGCCGCTGGATTATTTTTCCACCTTGCTGCAAGCCCTGGTTATACGCTACTCGTATTTACGGAATAAATGGCTAAAAAAACATTAAATTAGGTCATGTTTGATTCTTTTTATTAAAAGTATTATAATATCTAAAGTTAATCAATAAGTGAGGGCCACTTAATAAGCATTAATCTATATATCATCATGTCGGAAGATATTAAAAAAATTGAAAAAAGAGATGTGGTTGAAGACGAGTTAATGGATCAACCAAAAAAACAGAAAGCTTCGTCAAAAAGTTTGATGAACAAAATTATTATCGTCGTCATCGTCGTCATTGTTATTTTAGGTGGTTTGTATTTTGTTAATAAGTACACCGCTCTCAACATCTTTGGTGACAAGTCTGACAAAGTAGTTGCCACTGATTGGGAAGCAGTTTTCTTGAGCAATGG
>PFPO01000040.1 GCA_002793075.1 Candidatus Komeilibacteria bacterium CG_4_10_14_0_2_um_filter_37_10 | reverse complement strand
TTTGAATTTTTTCTATATCTGGATGCTCGCCATACTCAATGGATTCTATGTTGTATTTTTGTTCGTTGATTTCAAGACTACAATTAGGGCTTTCAGTTGTTGAACGCTTATATTTACTTCTAGACACCAAACGATCAATCGTAGCTAATGCTGGTTGATCGACTATTTTTTTGTCGAGTGTTAATGGAATAGTTTTAATAATTTCTTCTTTTATTTTTGATGGTCTTTCTAATGACATATTTTTATAGTATATATTAATGTTTTATTAAAATAATTTATTAAATTTATAATTCTGATGGCTCTGTGTTAATATCAATACTCTTTGGTGTTATCATTAAAAGAACAAAGGCTAATATCACGCCAAAAAGACCTAAAATACTAAAGGCAACTGGAATACTAAAAATATCAGCCAATATGCCTGCCGATATCGGTCCAAGAACATAGCCAATATTAAAAGCAAAATCTTCTAGACCCTCTATTTCACCCTCAACTTGCGGTGCTTCGGAAATATAATCCGCATAAGCGGAATTAATAGCCGGTAAAGAGATACTTATAAAAATTGAAGCGACAAATACAGCAATAATCGACACTATAGAGTCAGGCAAGTAAACAAAAGATAATAACACAAGTGATCCAATTAATACACCAATAAAAGCTATTCTTTTTTTTCCAAATCGTTTTGTAAAAGAACTCACCAACCAGCCTACCAAAAATGCAGGCAATGTATAAGCTGTTAAAAATAAACCACCAAATGCTTTAAGGTTAGTGGTCTCTGCATACAAAGGTGCTAGAGTCCAAAAAAAGGCTTCAACAAAAAATAAAAAGAAGGTCAAAAATAAAACAGGCGACATCAATCTCCCTATTTTTTTCCATAAATGAATTTCTATAAATAAATTCTTCCGCCTTGGCCGGTTAAACAAGATTTCGTCTGTTGAATGATGTTTACGCATCAAAATTATCAAAAACAAGAAAAAAACAAAACCTATTCCGAGAAAAAACCACCCGAGTGTAAAGGCTCGCCAATTTACATAATCAACAATTACTAATCCGACAATAAGTGGTGCTAATATTCCACCTAGTGCCCTAAAAATCTGTACAATACCGAAATCTGATGAGTAATTTTCTTTTTTAG
>PFPO01000039.1 GCA_002793075.1 Candidatus Komeilibacteria bacterium CG_4_10_14_0_2_um_filter_37_10 | reverse complement strand
ATAACCTAGAACACTGTGCCCTGGGTGGTAAAACCCCAAATGAGGTATTAGCTAGAGTGCAAAATGTGTGTACCTAAAACATTTACTCCATCATACTTATCCACAGATAATATCTTGACGTATATTCTGTATCTGATAATATTGTTCCTACGAGTTAAAAATTCAGGAAATGAAAGATCCACTACGAAGGTAATGGTTCCAGGAATTGAAAAATTTTTACCTCGCAACGTTGTTTGAAAAAAAACAAGATGTAGCGAAAATCACAACTGATTTAGCATTTCTTCTTTAAAGCATAAACATCTCCGTAAAACGAGATGGCAAAGTTTATGCTACTCCCCTAAAGAGCAGTACTGTGTGCCAACACAGACTGTATCAGCTACAAAAAAAGCTACCAAGGATAGAAAATACATCTTGAATCATTTACGTTTTTCGATGCATCTCTTCGGAGAATGAAACAACCACATCTGGCTGTTATCATCAAATGTCAGTACATACTACCGACTACTGCGTCATTGGCAAAACTTAATCCACATTTAATTCCCTTGTGCTAATCCTACTCAATAATAGCGGGAAAAGCCTATCAAGACTTCTTGTGCCCATAACACAACTATCAGTCCTGATAAAACAATGGAGCTACATGTGTGTAAATGATTTTTTCAACAACAAACCACCAGGGCTTAAAAAGTACTGGTGGTTTTTCTTATCAATCTTAAAACGCTAGATACAAAAAAACCGGCTACACTGACTTAAAATAATAAGTACTTAGTTACCGGCTATCTTAAAACTTTTCAATCCATTTACCCTGACAAGTCGGGTGGATGTTTTTATTCCATTTCAATTATACGATCCAGCTCTTTCGCTCCCGAAATAATATTTACTTTAATCAACTTCTCTTTCTTCTTAGTAAATAGATCAAGCACCTTTTCGGCCCACTCAATCGCTACTACCGTATCTGGCCTGCTTAAATAATCATTCAAACCAATACCATACAAATCGTCGGAGTCTTCAATACGATAACAATCAACATGAACGAAATTTTTTATTACTGGATTATCTGGATGATACAGCTTCATTAAAACAAAAGTCGGACTGGTGATTACTTTCTTATATCCTAACCCCTGGGCTAGGCCTTTGGCAAAAATAGTCTTACCAGCACCCAAGTCACCGCTTAGTGCCACAATCTCACCACCCTTAAAAGTTCGAGCCAATTCCTTGGCAATATTCAAAGTATCTGCTTCGTTTTTGCTTTTTTGGGTTGTTTTCATATTTAAATTATACCCTATTTTAGGGCAAAAATCAAGGCTACAAAAATGTGTATCAACTATCTATAATTGCCAGTTAGGATCGGGTATTAATTTTTTCCAATTATTAACCAAGCGATTAAATTCTAATAATGATAAGTCCTTAGTCTGATAATAACCCGCCAAAGCAATCATTGCCGCATTGTCCCCGGTATAAGTTAGGCGTGGACAATAAAATGGTAAACCAGCTTTATCGCAAGCTACTAGTAAATCTTTCCGCAGTTGCTTATTAGCAGCCACGCCACCACCGATGATCACGCTCTTGGCCTGATACTTAACAACAGCCGAAAGCGTCTTGCTGACCAAAACTTCAGTAACCGCTTGTTGAAAACTAGCGCAAATATCATTAATCAACTGCTCGTTCATTTTGTGATCACGAACATAATAGCGTACTGCTGTTTTTAATCCGGAAAAAGAAAAATCAAAACTTTTTTCCCGTAGCATCGGACGAGGAAATTCAATTGCCCGTGGGTCACCGTCTGCTGCTCTTTTGGCCACAGCTGGCCCACCGGGACAACCAAGATCTAAAATCTTCGCTACTTTATCAAACGCCTCACCAACGGCATCGTCTCTAGTGCGACCAATAATTTTATAATTTTCATAGCCCTGAACTGATAATAGTTCTGTGTGCCCACCAGAAACCAAAAGCGCAATAGCTGGCCATAAATCATTTTGTTCAACGGTTAGCTCTTCACTAGCCAACCAGCTAGAGTACAAATGGCCACTGAGATGATTAACGCCTACTATCGGCTTACGCCAACAGTAAGCGATGGTTTTAGCTGTTTCTAGGCCTACCAATAAAGAGGTTATCAGTCCCGGACCGCTGGTTACGGCAATTAGATCAATATCCTGCTGATCGTAGTTTTTACCCAGCGCCTCTTCCAAAAGAGGAATTATTACTTCTGTGTGTTTACGAGCTGCTACCTCGGGGACAACGCCGCCATATTTGGCATGTAATTTAACTTGCGAAGAAACTAAATTTTCCTGCACTATTAACTTTTTCTTGGTAATCTCTACCAAGCTAATAGCTGTTTCGTCACATGATGATTCAATTCCTAGAATAAGCATAAATTTGATCAATACCAAACAATCATAACAAATGAGTGGTGAATATTCAATAGTATGTTGGCAATTAAATGAATATAGTATAATAAAGTCATAATTAAATATTTTAATAATAATGATTAATAATAGTATTTATAAAAAAATATTATCCTTGCAAAAAATTCCAAAACAGGATAATAAAAAAAGTCGTATTTTCATTGACTGTTATATTAATAACAACCATCTCTTACTAATGGGGTTTAAACATCAAAAAAAAATTAGCAAAAGCACAATAAAAATATTAACTAATAACTTTAATAATTTCCTCAGTAAATACGATGCCAAAAAAATTATCGTAATAGTTGAAGGGCCGCATTGGAATAACCACGATAGTAAAAAAGAAATAATAAAAAAGTATCGAGAATCAAGTGTTTTAGCTTTGCTCGCTAAAAAAAATAATATTACCATACAATCAATTGAGCCTTCTTCTGATGACCTATTAGAAATCGCTCTTAAAAAAATAAAAAAACCTAAATATTTAGCGACGTGGATACTATTAAATGTTTTAAGTTCTTTACTAAAGAAAAACAAGCTACATAAAAATAATCAAAACTCTCTAATAAATATATTAAATTTTCTGAATAAAGAATTCAACTTAAGGCAACAAAGCCCTAATGATTTATTAGTATATTTTAATAAAATTATTAAACATGTTAGCCAACAAAAAAATATTTTACCAAATACTTTAGATGAAATCACTACTCATCAATATAACAAAAAGGTTATCGCTAAAATAATTAATCCTCAATTAAATAATAACGTTATTAATAATGTTGCTACTGAAATAAATAAAATAAGAGATTATTTAATTACCGAAAGAATTATAAGATTGTTAAAACACCGTCATATAATCTCTGTTTATGGTTGGAACCATGTTTATTGTCAACAATACGCTTATAAAAAAAGTAGCTAGTATTATTACTAACTACTTACAACTACCTTCAATAAATTAATCGTCGTCGCATCCACCTGTTCCCCAAGTGACACAATCATTAGCTCTTGATGAAGTTTCGATTTCTACTTCATTAGAAAGCTCTACGATAAAATCCATTATGAAGGGTTTTTCATCGATGAACATTACTACCTCCTATAGTAGTTTATTTGTGAAAAGATCGGCCAATATTATATAAGGTTTCGGCGTATAGCTCTGATATTGGGGCATTGGTAAAATGCTCTAGCCACGCCCACTGACCATTGGGATTATCTTCTAAAAATACCAACCTATCATCTGGAGTAATAATAAAGTCAATAGCGCTAAATGTCAAACCAAAATATCTGACAAAGCTGAGTATTTTATTATTAACATCTGGACCAAGGTCAATTACTTCATGCTTAATATCCTTAAGCTTACCAAGTATACCTGGCGTCCTGTAATCAATACGTGCTTCCGGCATATCTTGTGAATGTATTGCGAATGAAATAACATGACTACCGATAACTATTGATCTAACATCATATTTTTTCTTAATATGTTCCTGCAAAAACACTGGTGTGAATCTCATTCGATTTACAAACTCATTAGTAAATTTATGAGGCAATATAACATTCGTATGTAATATTGCTTTTTTATTATCTAACAAGTGAAACAAGCCTTTTTTAATTTTCTTAAAAATCATGTTTTGGTGAGTTTTATTCCAAAAAGACCTTATGTCATCCTCTAAATCAGTAACACAACTATCGGGTACTTCGAATCCAAATTTCGTTGCTATTCTCATTTGAAATAATTTATTATATTTCAATCTCTCATTAACCTCCCAAGGATTTACTACTGGGCAGTCAAATAAAGTAAAAGAGTTAACCATTGCCCAATATGTTTCATCCTTTACCCAACTATTTAGCTCGGGATCCTGAAAAACATTATCAACTTGGGGATCATGTATACGGCGATTCCAAACAACAGAAATATCACAAAAATTGATACTGCAAGTTGATAATATAATTTTACCAGTAAAATCGCCAAATCTAGATAATTCTAAAGATAAATAAATCGATTTGTGAAATAGATCGGTGTCAAAACGAAATGTTTTACAGTTCATTTTTTTAAGATGTTCCAATACCATTAAAACGGTATCATCTCTTGAATGTGTTAATATTAAAATATTATTGTCCATTTTGTACCTCTTTGTTAAAGTTCTATAAATGTATCTTTACATTAAATTTGATGATAAGTCAATATAATAAAAAAATCGTCCCTTTTTTAAGAGACGATTTGTTAATAATTAGACAAGTAATAGCTCTTGTCTTTTGTAACTGTTAAGGAAAACCTGACTGACACCGATCATTTTTAACAATCGGCTTTGTAATTCCAGTGCCCGATCACATTGCATGGCACTTAAACGCATCATAATCGGCATTTGTTGATCCACTACTTCATTAATGGCTAATAACAAACAATGGAATTTTTCAAAATAGTCATCTTCCTTAATGCTATTTAATTGTTGGTACAGCCACTCATAAGCTAGCTGTGGTTCTGGATCTTCTTCCTGACTCTCTAAGAAAACAATCCGTTGTGCAGCTTCGGAAAATTCCTTGTCCAGAACTGGTTTTACGAAGAAATTGTAGATCAAAAACAAATTTTTCATGTTCTTGATCACTTGTCTTTCATAATCAGTTAAGTCGCACGGTACTTCGGCAGATGGTAACCAACTACTAATAAACATTCGCCGATAATAGATATCCGCAAATAACTCCAATGCTGCCGCGATATTGTCCAAGGGCAACAGCACTGTATCTTTACCACAAAGTGTCAAAACTAATCGGTCTTGATCAAAAACTTGCCAATTGGTTCGCGTAAAAACACGATTGACCCCGCGACTACTGCCACCTTTTTTAATCACAAACTTGTCTTGATGCTTGGTCTTTATTGGGTAAGATCTGAATTGTTTTTCGGCCAACAAGGTATTTATTTCCTCACGATCAAACTGCAAAGAAAATCTAATCAACAAAGAACGCTCAGTCGGTAAATAGATGACGTACTCAATATGCTCGTCATAATACTGTTTGTCTAGTAGATACCGACGATCACCATCTTGCTGATGATACATTCGGGATTTTCTCGTTTCTCGTAAGGCGCTGGGTATGACACCGCGATTTAACTCTTCGGACAACTCCGCTAAATTAGCCAAAAAAGTCTTTTCAAAAAGTTGCGGTGCCGACAAGGCAATAAACGGAGTAAAAATATTGAGTTGAATCAATTCCGAACCGATGAAAATCAAATCTTTTTCCACTAGTGCAATTAATTCAGCCATTATTTGCACTTGGTCATAAAGCGCTTGACTGGTTGCTGGTTGATTACAAAACATAATACACATGTCACTAATTTCGATGATTGTCTCTTGCTGTATTTTTAGTTGCAAATAGTTTCTGTTTTTTTTCTTCACTAACTCCACAGTTGCGTTTTTGCCAATAGCGTAAACATTCAACAGGTGTCTTAGTGTAGTTAGTTGCAAACAAGAAACAAAACTAACCGCCAAGCCCTTCTGTCTCAACGCCACGCACTTGATGTGCCGATAGTCAGAAAGCATCCTACGGATACCCTCTAATAAATATGTGCCCTTGATATTGGTATTTTTCAAAAGCTTCGCCGGATAATTTTCATTGAGCGCCAATTCCTGTCGCTCTTGCAAAGCATAAATCATCAAAGCCATCAACCCAAAGATGTCGTATTCAATCTCTGACGGCTGCAATGATGAGCTGATTGATTTGGGTTCTTCAATCGGCATCATCATGAAATACTGGGGTGAAAAATCCTTTTCCTTTGCCGCCAATAAACTTATTGCTTCATTGGTTACTTGTAACGTTTTCTTCATTGTTTCTTGAGCTTCCATCAGATACTCCTTTTAGGTTTTTAATGATACTAATTAATAGTTCAATTTAATACAACCGCCATTTTTTGTCAAGACTAAAACCGTCATCTTGTTTGACAAAAATAGTTTAACTCGCTAAGGTATGATTATAATGTAAAGTTTTTTAACAACATCTATAGGATAAATAATGAAAACAAAAAAACTCCTTGTTCTTCTTTGGACCGGCGCAATAACAGCGTTTACTGTTTTAACACTAATTAATGCTTCGGGGCTATCCAAAGATAAAGACTGGACTATATTTAGCAGCTTAATGCTAATTTATTCACTCGTCTTTTCCTATCTGGTAGTAGAGCGGAAAGAAAATAATTTGCCTTTAACCATAGTTACTACGGCAACCATCACAATTTTTGTCTTAGGTTTCGTATGGCACTACTATTTCATCAATCTCTTACTGTTGTTTCACGCCCTGTGGTGGATGGCAATCACGGCAACGCTACTATTCCTTCTTAACAAAAAAATTACCCCCACCGCTTCTTAATGAAGCGGTTTTTTTTATAAAAAAAAGACCGTCCTCCTAAAGACGGTCACAACTAAAGCGTTTATGCAAATAGGATTGAAAAGAACGGGTGTTGATTAAGGACAATCATAATGATTTTCTCCTATGTTGACCAATTTTGTTAATTACGGTCGTCGTCAGTATCAAACATGATCGTCAGACGTTTTGCTAGTATAACAAATTTTTGACTGGCGAACAAATCTTTTCCATACTGCGGGCAATGAGCTGAGACCGATAATCACTCCCGCTAACAGCCAAGTGAAACGGATGCTTGTTTGATTAGCCAACCAACCAAATAGTAAAAGTCCCAAACAAGCACCGCCCGTTCTCATCATAGAAACAAACGAATCAATAGTTGCTCTTTGCTCAGAATCAATCTGCTGATGTAATTGAACGTCATAATAAACATCCAACATACCGCGTCCCATTTCATGTAATAAATAGAATAACAAAGTCCAAAACAAAGGTTGCCAAACAGCAGCACCGATGCAACCACAGCCAATGATTAATAAATTAATTAACTTTAACCAATTAGCGGCGATATTTCGTCGGGTTAGCAAAGTAATAACTTCGTTACCGGCCAGAGAAAAAACAATAATACCGACAAATATATAACCATAGTATTTAGTGGCTAAGTATTGACCAAAGTGTGGCTGCCAATACATGTTGAGTGGTTGATAACAAAAAGCACAAACGGTAAAAACAATAATTATCTGTCTAATACCAAGGCATTGCCAACCTTTCTGCATACTGATGACTATTGTGCTTTGAATATTTTGCCACCAACTATGGCGATTAATACTACGAGTCTGCCAATACTCTTCCTTCATTAGTAACCAGGATAAAAAGGAAATTACTAAATAGAATAATCCACCGGCGAGCAATGATAAAGACATGTCATACTGACCAAGGTAGGCACCAGCAACAGCCCCGATGCCAGTGACTATCTTCGTATAGCGCTGGGCTTTATTAAACACCCCAATCAAATCGCCATCGTACTGATAATAATAAAGTGAATCAACTAGCCAAGCTTTGAAAGCACCGGACTCCAAAGTATGCCCCAAAGCAATTACTACCTCAGCGCAAACAAACAACCAAAAAGTATTAACCTGACTATAAAGCACAAAACCCAGACCGTTAACTAAACTAGCTAAGACATAAGATGTTTTGCGACCAAATAAATCAGCGACGGCACCAGTTGGCGTTTCCAAAAGAAATACTGCCAACATAAAAAAAGCATTGACTAGAGAAACCTCCAAAAAGTTGAGCTTGTTTTGCAAAAGAAAACTTACATAGATGGAAAAATGCAAA
>PFPO01000038.1 GCA_002793075.1 Candidatus Komeilibacteria bacterium CG_4_10_14_0_2_um_filter_37_10 | reverse complement strand
CGTTGTTTTTATTTAGATTTAAAATTAGGTATTAAGAGACCGTCAATTCCGGCCTTCACCCTCAATAGCGCCGTTGATATATTGCTAAAAAAAGAGTTTGATATTCACCGAGCAGCTGGCAAACCCCATCCATTAATGACCAAGTATCAGATTGATGCCGTGCCATTGGCTCATGAAAAAATGGACACCTGGCGCTACAACTTTACCGGTGTGCAATATTATCATGAACCAACGGATTTTTTGGTTTTTGGTGCCGTAGATGATATTTGGGTTAATAGCAAAAAAGAGTTACACGTAGTGGACTACAAAACTACTAGCACCAAAGAGGTTATTACTTTAACTGGCGGTTACAAAGAAGCTTATAAAAGACAGATGGAGGTTTACCAGTGGCTATTACGAAAAAACGATTTTGTTGTTTCCGATCTGGGCTATTTTGTTTACTGCAATGGTTTAAAGGACAAAAAAGCTTTTGATGGCAAGCTAGAATTTGACGTGCAAGTAATTAGCTATCAGGGTAATGATAGTTGGGTAGAAAAAGAAATCAAGAAAGCCCGCAAATTATTAAATGGTACTCAGGTGCCGGCACCGACTAAAAATTGTGAGTATTGTAATTTTGCTAGTAACTGGGCTCAGAGTAAATAAAAAAGAGGTCGTCATTGACAAAAGAATTAAATAGTAGTAATATAGAGAATCAATTATTAATTTGTACATTTTACATTTATATAAAAAATAAGGAGTTATACATGACCAATTTACTGATTGAAATTATTGCCGCATCAACTGATATTTCCGATCAACAGATCAAAGACTTTGAGTCAATGGTGTTAGAGCCAGTAGCTCGTGATGAAGCTGTCATGATCTAAAGATAAATTACGATCAAATTGGTCTGCGCCATGATTGGCAAGTCGTAGTAACGCCACAAAGAAATAGAACGGTTATTATGGGACCATTTCCGTTTAATATGTAAACAACTGTTAAGTGCATTGATAATTCAATGCACTTTTTTTGTTCGCAGTAAACTATGCTATACTTTGCTTAGTTAATTAGTAAATTTATTTTATGCAAAAAAACATTGGCGCTCAGGATAAAAAAATACGCTACATTATCGGCGTGGTGTTATTATTAGGGGGTTTATTCTCTGGCAGTTGGATATTTATGGTCGTCGGCTTAGCCTTATTAATAACTGCTTACATTGGTTTTTGTGGTTTGTATAAATTATTAAAAATCAATACCTGTCCAGTTAAACTAGTAGCTGGTCCTGTTGTTGTCGAACAGAAAGAAGATGATCAGAAGAACGTTCAATAATAAGTAAGCTATTAGAATTCGTAGCTAATAAAAACGTGACGTTTTTATTATATTATTTATAATTTGGTTTATGATCTTATTTATTATCATCGCGCAAGGTATTATTTTTTTTGCTCATTGGTTTGTTTGGCAAATTGCTCAGCGCTATTTTGTTTTACCCAATCAAATTAAAATAGTATTTTTTGTTTTATCTTTTTCCTTTTTGTTAGCAACTTTATTAGTCGCTAAATATCAAGTCCGAGTACTTGATTGGTTTTATACCTTTGCCGCTAGCTGGTTGGGGTTAATTCACTTTCTATTTTTGGCTTCGCTGGTACTGCTATTATTAGTACTGATCGGCAAATGGATTCCAATATTGATGACCTATCGTTTAGTTATCGGTGTTATGGTTTATGGTATCGCATTAATTTTCTTTTTACTGGCGTTAATTAATGCTAATCAGCCAATTATTCGTGAGCAGATTATTACCGCGCAGAATCTACCCAGTACTTGGCAGAACAAAAAAATGGTTTGGGTTAGTGATGTACATCTAGGAAGCGTTTGGCAAAGTCAAACCTCAGAAAAAATAGTTAGGCTAATCAATGACTTGCAAGCTGATATTGTTATTGTTGGCGGTGATTTGTTTGATGGCGCCGGTGCCAATGCGGAAAACATTGCTGGTCCCTGGAAAGCGTTGCAAGCTAAACAAGGCAAGTATTTTATCACTGGTAATCATGAGCAGTTTACTACGAGCCAAAGTTTATTAGAAACGATTCGTGGTTTAGGTTTTACTATTTTAAACAATGAAAAAATTGATTTGGACGGTGTAACTATTGTCGGTATTGATTATCAGAGTAGTACTAATAGGGATAATTACCAAAAGATTCTTAATGACTTGTCGTTAAATAAAGAAGCACCAAAAATACTTTGGCGACATGTTCCAAATTTTTTAGATATTTCTCGGCAATATAATTCTCTCTTGCAAATATATGGCCATACGCACGTGGGTCAACTGTGGCCTTTTAATTATATTACACAACTTGTTTATCATGGTTATGATGTTGGGATGCACCCAGACGGTAAGTCTTTAATCTATACCAGCGGTGGCGTTGGTACTTGGGGTCCACCTTTGCGGATGGGTAATCAACCAGAGATTGTATTATTTAGGTTTCAAAATTAAATTAGTTAACATTTGAATAATAGTACGATTAGTTATTATTAATGTAAAAAAGTAGTGCTATGCAGGAGAAAGTAAAAATAGCTTGGCAGGGAAAACACTTTGGCGAGGAGCCAGTTTTCGTAGGAACAGAAAAACAAGGCGCCGGTGGTATTTTTTTCAGTGGTTGCAATTTGCATTGTGTATTTTGTCAGAATTATCAAATATCACAGCAAGGTGTAGGTCGTGACTATACTATTGAGCAACTAGCGGAGATAATGTTGGGTTTACAAAAACAAGAGGCGATTAATATTGATTTAGTGAGTCCAACAATTTGGTGGCAACAGATCAAGCAAGCTATTATATTAGCGCGTCAGCAGGGGCTTACTTTACCCATTGTTTGGAATAGCAATGCCCAAGAGAGCGTCTTACTCTTACAGCAGATGAGGGGACTCGTAGATATTTACTTACCAGATTTCAAATATGCTGACGATATTTTAGCTCAACAGCTGTCAGCGTCAGGGCAGTATAGTACATTAGCTCAGCTCGCGATTGCTGAAATGTTGCAGCAAGTTGGTACAGCTAGTTTAGACAAACCAACAAGCACCAAAGGTGTTTTGATCAGACATTTGATTATTCCTAACCATTTAGATAATTCCAAAAAAGTTTTGCAAATGATTCATGATCATTTTTCTGGTACGCCAGTTAGCTTGATGTCCCAATACTATCCTTGTTATCAAGCATATTTAATTCCCGAAATCAATAGATTATTAACCAGGGCTGAATATCAAGAAGTGTTGGATTATTATCAACAACTTAATTTATCAGGTTTTGAGCAAGAGTATGGCAGTGGTAAGTTTTTTTTGCCAGATTTTACTAAGAAAAATCCTTTTCAATAATTTCATAATCATTTATTATAAAGATATGTTAAATAAAGCAACTATCAGAGAGGGAATGGGTTTTGGTGTGACATCAGCTATTTTAACGACTCTGGGTTTATTTTTAGGTTTACTCAGTAGTACTTCATCAAAATTGGCAGTCATCGGTGGTATTGTTACTATCGCCTTGGCTGATGCCTTATCAGATTCCTTTGGTATGCATATTAGTTTGGAGTATGGCCGCAGTGAAAATAAGCACAATGTTTGGTCAGCTACCATTGCCACATTTATTTATAAATTTGTTTTTGCCGGTGTGTTTATTATTCCGGTATTATTATGGTCGCTGACAACAGCAGCGGTTGTCAGTATTATTTATGGTTTATTAGTAATCATCTATATTAGTTATTTAACAGCGCGACAAAACAATGACGTTGTTTGGCGCGTAATTATTAGTCACGTCTTAATAACGATGGTGGTTATTTTATTAAGTTTTAGTGTGGGTAAATTAGTCGCCCATTATTTTGCTTGACAAGGCGATTGCTTGGGTGTTAGCTAATATTATCAGGGTTATTTTAGCGGTTAAATTAAATATTATGAACAATCAAGAAAAAAGTCACGGTTCTGTTTTAATAATAGCACTAGTGCTTATTATTGGCCTATTACTAGTTGGTAATGGGTTGACGATGTATTATCTTTATCAAAAGAATGATCAGCCCATTAACGACGAAAAAGAGCTGGTTAATCAGGCGGTTAACGAACGTCTCAATGAGGGTGAATTGATAGTTGAGTGGCTGAAAAATGATACCACGGTTAACGTTAACGATTTTATTAAAAGCGAAAAGGCCTCAACCAAATTATTGCAAGAAATTGAAAAGATCAAAGCAGATGGTGATAGCCAGTACAGTTTTGATACTTATCAAAAAGGATTTAATATTCGTTTGGTCGGTAAGGTTATTCAAGGAAAATATAAAGATTATAATTTATACGTGATGGTTGTCCGGACAGTAGTTGGCATGCCGGGACCTGCAACTTTATATCGTTTTGTTAGTAATCAAAAGCAAAATATTATTCTCAGTAAAAATTTTCATGAGCTGAGTAATAATGTTACTGATTTTTTTAGTATTGATGATGAGGTTGTACTTACCAATTTATCAATGCCAGCGGAAATAGAAATAGCTTCAGCTAAAGTCCGATTGCAGAAAAACGAGACCACAGATTTTCCTACGACGTTTTTTTATGAATTATCCAGCATTACTCCTTTGTTTAAGTATGATGGTCAAAATTATCTTTATCAAAAAAAGGATCAATCAGACAATGCCTTATGTTTTGTAGTACGAACGCCAGATGGCCTAGTTCAAGACTATATTTATAATATAAACAATGATCAGCAAGTAAATACTCAGCAGTTGTCGTTGCAACTGAACTTAGTTAACGGTAGTTCATTTACTGGCCAATACTCCATATCGCAACGCAGTAGTTGTGGCTCTTATTGTTTAGAAAGAGCAGATTATTTGGAGCAAAATAAATTGCAACTACTGGGCACTAATATAGCTGGTGAAAAGTTTTATATTTTTTCTGATCAGCAACAAAAAACTAACACCACGGACAAAGATAGTATTTTGCAAACTATTTACGATCGGTATTATCCGGGCTTTGATGAAAAATTAAAAAAAGAAAAAGAAAAGATAACCTTTGATGAGTTTCTTAAAACCAATCCGATTATTATTTGGCCCGACCCGCTAGGCAATTATTTAGTGTTAAAAAATATAGTATATTCGCCAGCGGTGGAGTGTGGCAAACCGGTTATTTATCTTTATCCAGAAAAAGAAATGTCCGTGGCCGTTCAGGTGCAGCCGACTGGTGGATTTACCACTACCGAACCAGCATATAATGACGGCTGGCAAGTACTGGCTAAACCAAATAGTGAATTATATAACTATGCCGACAGCACGTGGTATCCTTATCTTTTTTGGGAAGGCTATGGTTTAAATTATCAACAACCAGAAAAAGGATTTGTTATTGCGCGGGAAAAGATGGAACAATTTTTGCGAGAAACTTTGCCCCAACTGGGATTGATACCCAAAGAGTATGATGAATTTATTGCTTACTGGTTACCACGATTACAAAAAGACAACTATTATTTTATCACCTTTGTTGACCAAAACGATTTTAATAAGATGGCGCCATTAGCTGTCCAGCCACAACCCAATACTATCATCCGAGTATTTATGGATTTTCAAGGACTGGATAATTATCGACAAGTAGAGCCACTGGTTATCACCACACCAGTTCGTCAAGGTTTTACTGTTGTTGAGTGGGGTGGTGCTATTCATCATTAATTATGGACAGAAGATTAACTAATAAGCTTATTGTTGTCATCGTTATCATGACTGTGTTTTTGATTGGTCAGCTGGTATGGCTATTAACAAAAGATACTTTACCAACGATCACCAATCTGACTATTAGCCAAAAGCAGAGCAAAAATATTATTACTGGTACGAAAGAGGAGTATGATAGAGTTTTTGACAGTGCAGCCAGATTTGCTGATACGCCTATAGCTAAAATAGGAGGTGGAATTTTACCTCACCATTTATTGGTGAAAGAGCAGATTGCTTCTTATTTGCTCGGTTTAGCTGATCAAAAATATGACACCGTTGTTATCATTGGTCCAAATCATCAAAATATTGGTCATGGCGATATTATCTACAGTGACGCTAATTGGCAAACGCCAACTGGTAGCATGGATGTTGATTTAAATTCAGCTAATTTAATAAACAGTACGGCAAAATTAAATAATAAAATAATTCAGCAAGAGAGTTCCATTACAGTTTTATTGCCGTACATTCATTACGCATTACCAAAGGTTAAAATTTTACCCTTGATTATTAAGGAGTCAGCGAAAACAGATGAACTAGCAAAAATTGCTCAGCTCTTATCGCAGTACTGTCAAGAACAAAAAATTTTGGTTTTAGCTTCCATTGATTTCTCGCATTATTTGCCAGTTGATGTTGCTGATTTTCATGATCAAATTACAGCTAATATTATTCAAACTTTTGATCAAGAAAGAATATTACAAACAGAAATCGATTCTCCAAAGAGCGCTTATTTATTGCTCGAATATTTACGGCTAACGCAGCAGCAAAAAAGTTTTTTAGTTCGGCAAACTAATTCCGGTCGTTTTTTACCCCAGCAAAGCGAATCCACTACTTCGCATCAATTCTATTATTTTGTAAATGGTGAACCACAGCAAGAAAAATATTTGGCTTTAATGTTTTTTGGTGACTTAATGTTAGATCGCAATGTTAAGAAGCAGTATGAAAATAAAAATTTAGATGTTATTTTTCAGGGATTATCTGGTCAGGAAAATCGTTTTTGGCGCGGCTTGGATTTAACCAGTGCTAATTTAGAAGGAGCAGTGCTGAAAAATGGTGAGCATTGGTTGCCCGATAATGCTTATGATTTTTCTTTTGATTTAAACGACGTTGGACAGTTGAAAAAGTATAACTTTAATTTTTTTAATTTAGCTAACAATCATTTAACTGACCAAGGAACGTTAGGAGTAGAACAAACTAGAGACAATTTAAAACAATTGAATTTAGAATTTTCTGGTTGCGCTGATGCTCAGATTGGCGAGTGTAGTTTGAATATTATTAATCGCCGTGGTTACCGCTTAGCGATGCTGGGCTTTAGTCAGGTTTATCAACCATTGGATCTTGGTAAAATTCAGGAAATGATCAAGCAGGTAAAGGATAAGAGCGATGTTATCATTATCAATATCCATTGGGGCAATGAATATCAACATCAAAAAAATACAATTCAGGAAAATATTGCTCACACCCTTATTGACAGTGGTGCCGATTTAATCATTGGGCACCATCCGCACGTGGTACAAGGAAAGGAAAAATATCGCGGTAAGTATATTTTTTATTCTTTAGGAAATTTTGTCTTTGATCAATATTTTTCTGCTGATACCCAAGAGGGATTAGGGTTAGGATTAATCATGGATCCGTCAGCAACCAATAAAATCCTTGATTACTATTTATTTCCTTTGCAGTCCGAAAGAAGTAGAGTGCGATTAATGTCCCGGGAAAAGAAACAGGAATTTGTGGAGAAGTTTGATAAATGGTGACAAATACTTGATTTTTATGGAGTTTTATGCTATCATAACAATAATTAATTATTTAAATAAAGAAGATGTTCAATTTTAACAAATTATTTGAGGATATTGGTAAGAGTAATGAAGTAACAACACACAATCCTGAAAAAGGTGAAAGAGATTCATTAAGACTCAACGAAAGCGAAATGGTATCCGAGGATCCTGTTGAAGATTTATTGGCCGAGTTTGAAGCCAAGTCAGAAGCTAAAACAAAATTAAGAAAAGGACATGACGAATGGGATGCTGATGAAGTCGCTGATGAACATAGTTCTAATATGGAAGATGAGATTTTAGATAAAATTGATCGCGAGGCAACCGGTGAAAACAGTAAGGAACTAGATGAATTAAAAGCCAAGTATGGTGAAACGAAAGACGATAGTGCTGTAAATGAAGAACCGGTTGAGGCTTGGAAAACAAAATATGTTAATGTCAATAAAGAACAAAAGAAAGAATGGTTGAAAGTTATTATTCGAAAAATTTATGATAAGGATTTTGTTAATTTTAAGAAAATTGATAGAATTGAGAAAGATAAAATTTTTAAATTATTAAATCAGAAGATAAATCGTTATATTATTGCGGCGAAAGAACAGCAGATGGTAGCGGAAGGTAAAAGAGGACTAGCTAAGAAATTAAAGGAAGATGCCGAATGGGAAGTGAAGTTAGCAGAAAAGAATGCGAAGAAGGTTAAGAAGCCAGGAAGAGCCTAAAATATATATATTGTGAGAGATTAAACAATCCAGCCATTCGTGAATGGCTGGATTGACTTTTTGTCGTTAATTTGATTAGCTATAGATAAGTACATTAAATTGGAGATTGTATGAAATATGCTATTGTTTTTGATTGGCATAATCGAGTGCTGCATTCGAGCGAATACCCACACAGTAAGTGTTTTAGCTTTGACGCAGATAGTGATGATGAAGCTATGTTAATAGCTAAAGATTATGAAAGCTATTGTCGGGCTAAATATCCCAATGAGAGTTACAATTTGTTGTCTATCTTTTCGATCATTATTGGTATTAAGTCAAGACTGGTTGATTGGCAAGGAAAGATAGCTAAGGTGCGACGTTTGCCTATTGAAAAGTGGCACGGACCACCAATACAACAAGTGATCCCTGATGAAAGTATTTTAAAAATATTAGCTTATCAGGAGCCATCACTATTTGCTAATTAAATTCATAAAGCGTCTGAACAAGGCGCTTTTTTTATCCTTGACAAAGTTGAATTAATTTGCTACTATAGGATATTAAATTCTTTAACAATTTACGTAGGAGCATTCAATGTACAATAAAATTCCCGCCTTGGTTAAGACGCTGATATTTCTTGTTTTTCTGTATAATCTTGGTGTTGGGAATTTATTCAATTATGTAATTGAAGATTCTACTAATACACCACCAGTACAGGAGCAACAAAGACGAACCATGGTCATCGAACGTTTTATTCAGGAACGTATCTCGATAGCCAAGCAAAAGATTAAAGATGGTCACCAATATAGACCCAAAGATTATTTTTCCGATTTACGTTTAATCGACGAACAATCCGTAGCGCTTAGTTGGCGACCAGCTTTTGGTAAAATTATGGAGTTACAAACTATCATAAATGATGGGTTGCAGCAAAATAAATTCACTACCAAAGAGGTTGATCGCGAGGCCAAGCTTTATAAAGATCCGTTGGTTAATCATGAGTCAATTATTTGGCTACAAATTATCCAACAAATTGGTCTTGGTCATTGGCTAATTAACAAAATACTACGTTTCTATTTTTTGAATCTGCCACTAGCTTTAATTCTTTTATTTCTCTGGCAATATCAAGATCAGAAGCGAATCATCTTGCACAATCCGATTAGTTTTTGTTTAGCAGTTATTATTTATCCGCTAACGATTGGCGTCATTTGGTACATCAGATTCAAAAATTTTGGTCGTAATGTATATGGCGAAGCTATCTTGCGAGCAGCTAAAGATAAAGCATTTAGCTCTTTGGCGCCGGATGAAATCGCTGTCATTAAGCAATTTGTCACCAGTAAGCTCCAGAGAAAAAAATATCAGGAACAAATCACATTACGATATGGTGTGGCCAGAAGATCATTATTATTTGCTTTAATGGTAACATTATTAGTGATGTTGATACCTCAGTCATTGACAGCCAAGCAAATAAAAACCACTTCGTCAGTAATAATGGTGGAGTTAGTTAATAAAGCCTCACCCATACAAAGTTCAGAAAATATCGCGAGCCACGATTTGGATAGTCAGTCTCAATTTGTTTTTATCTATCAGACGATCTGGGTAATAACGCACGCGATAGTCAAGCGTATTATTTACGGTTATCGGCAACGGATTGATCACATACCTATTAAGATAGTTGAGCGATTAAATTCATCGGAATTTATTTATCAACTTATTAAATTAATAGGAAAAAAAAGTGAAAAATTTTATTGTTATATTATTAGTTGTCGGTTTGATATCAACCGTATCTGCTCAGTTCAAGCTAGCTAGTATCACTACTAGTTTGGGCAAAGGTTCAGTTACCTCTGGTTACGACATCAATTTAACTTTTGTTCAAGAAAATGATAATAAATTATCCATAGTTGGTAATCATACTAGAGCGTATGCTGCTTACTGTTGGCCACATGACGTCATCAGTGTATCCGCTAGCGGTGGATTTTTTAAGAATACTCCTTGGGGCGGCCCAAAGATCGTGATTACTCCCACAGAGTTTCTCAGCACCTTACATTGGTTAGCTATCGGTGCCGGTGAGCCAGAACATCCAGCTTGGAAAGTAAAAATGTTATTTGGTTTCAATGCTCTCCTTGTCAAGATTGGTAATTTTCAAGTTAGTTATTCTTTGTTACATTTTTTACAGAATAAACCAGAGCACATACCGGGAACTTTTTACGGTAACAACCTTGGTGATAATTGGTCCTACTCAGTTGGCGTGGAGTATAACCTAAATACTTCCGAGCCACTTTTTCAGGGTAGTCTTAAAAAGACACTATAAACCCATTCCAGGAACATTAAGTTCCTGGTTTTTTTATTTTTGTGTTATAATACAATCGAAAATGAAACAAAATATTATTGCTTTGTTGCAAAAAAATCAAATAATCGGTAGAGGAGGAGCTTGTTTTCCTACTGCTTTGAAGTGGCAATCCGTGAAAAAAGCCAAAGGTAAACGAAAAATAGTTGTTGTTAATGCTAGTGAAGGAGAGCTAGGATTATTTAAAGATATCTACATATTAGAAAATTATTTAGACCAAGTATTTATTGGTTTGCAAACGGCTCTTGATTATTTAAATAGTACAGAGGTTTTTTTTAATTTAAATAAAAAATATTATTCAAAGATTAGCAAGTCATTGATGAGATTAGTAGAACAATATCAAGCGTCAGGATATCAAATAACTATTTATCAGGAAGAACCTAGCTACATCGGTGGTGAGGAAACAACATTATTAAATAGTATTGAGGGTAAACGCCGGCAGCCAAGAATTCGGCCACCCTATCCAGCGGAAAATGGTTTGTTTGGTTGTCCAACACTAGTACAAAACGTCGAAACGTTTTATGACATTGCCCAAGTCGCCCAAGGTAAATATGAAAACAAAAGATTTTATTGTTTATCCGGTAAGATAAAGAAAAGAGGCGTTTATCATCTAGCTAACGACTTATCAATTAGCGAAATATTGAAAATTACTAACAATTATCCTGATTTTTCGTTTATCGCACAAATTGGCGGTAGTGCCAGTGGTTTAGTATTACGTGACGATCAATTAGCCAAGCAGAAAATGATTGGTGCTGGTAGTATTGAAATCTATCCTTTAACTATTAAACCCCACGAATTATTGTATAAGTGGTTTGATTTTTATCAGCAAGAATCATGTGGTCATTGCACGCCGTGTCGTTTCGGTAGCTATCAACTATGGCAACAAATAAGAAAGAAAAAAGATATTGATTGGGAGGCAACATTAGCCTTAGTTAATTTAATGCAGAAAACATCTTTTTGTGGTTTAGGTAGCTCTTTAGCGCAAGCAGTGAACAGTTATTATCAAAATGTTATTAACTATTATGCCAGTTAAAAAAGTTCCCGTTTATATTAATAAAAAGAAGTATTTAGCTCTTCCGGGTGAGAGTATGCTGAGCGTTGCGCAACGTAATAAGATTGATATTCCCCATCTATGTTGGCATGAGGATCTACCAGTATTTGGTGGTTGTCGTATTTGTTTAGTGGAAGATAGTGATGGTAAGGTATTAACCTCTTGCACTTTACGAGCTACTAAGGATTTAGCCATAACAACCGATACTAAGGACGTTCAACAATTACGTCAACAAAACCTGCAATTATTATTAGCCAATCACCAAGCTAATTGTTGGCGTTGTCAACAAAAGTTTGATTGCCCAACCAATAAGTTAATAGAAAAATATCAGTTGGACTTCTCCGCTATTATTAAAACAAAAATTAAAGAAAAGATTCAGAAGTTAAATGTGGCAGCGGAAATAAATCCAGCTGCTTGCATAGCCTGTAATCAGTGCGCATCTATTTGCGATCAGATCGGCATTGGTTATTTACAGCTAGTAGATCAGGGCACTCTGACCACCGTGGAGACCAGTAAAGACGCCAAAGTTGATTGTATTTATTGTGGCCAATGTACAGCACACTGCCCCGTGAGTGCTGTTCATGAGCAAAATCAATTAGCCGATGTCATTGATAGTATTGAAGACAATAAAAAAATAGTGATTGCTCAAATGGCACCATCAGTACGATGTAGTATTGGCGAAGAGTTTGGTTTAGCACCGGGTACTGATTTGACCGGACAATGTTATACGGCACTAAGGCAGTTGGGTTTTGATTATGTTTTTGACGTGAATATGGGCGCCGATATTACCACGTTAGTGGAAGCAGCTGAATTACTAAAGAGGCTAAAGGAAAATAAAAATTTACCGATGTTTACTGCTTGTTGTCCAGCCTGGGTTAAGTATGTGGAATTTTATCACCCAGAATTAATAAATAATTTAACCAGTGCTCGTTCACCACATATTCACTCGGGTGGGGCTTACAAAACTTGGTGGGCTCGAGAGGAGGGCGTGAAACCAAAAAATATAGTAGTTGTATCTATTATGCCCTGTACTTCCAAAAAGTATGAAGCCCGACACACGAAATTAAAAATTAATGGTCTCTGGCCAGTTGATCATGTCATCACGACTAGAGAGTTTGCCGTGTGGTTAAAGCAACGACGCATTGACCTTGATCAACTACCGGTAAGTGATGTTGATTTGCCGGGTCAATATTCCGGCGCCGGTGCTATTTATGGTGCTAGCGGTGGTGTCATGGAGTCAGCCTTGCGAACGGCTTATGAACAGTATACTGGTAAGGCTTTAAAAAAATTGGAATTTAAACAGGTGCGCGGCAGGCAGGGAATTAAAAAAGCAGAAATCGATTTTGGCGATCGCCAATTAAAAGTAGCAGTGGCAGCAACTGTCAGAAACGCAGCTTTGTTAATTGCGGAGCTGAAAAACGATCCCCAGGCTTATCAATATATAGAAGTCATGGCTTGTCCTGGCGGTTGTATCGGTGGTGGCGGTCAACCCATTCCTCATACCCAGAAGATTGTTAGTCAGAGAACAGCGGGTTTGTATCGGCATGATAGTAAGATGAAAGTACGAAAAGCTCACGACAATCCCGTGGTTCAGGATTTTATGAATAACTATATTGCAAAATTGACCAGGCAAGAACAAGAAAGAATTTTGTTTACGACCTACACAGTAAAAAAGAAATTTGATTAAACTAATAATATAAAATACCAATGAAAAAAATAGCTATCATTTTATTTTTACCCTTGTTATTAAGTGGTTGTATTTTTAGTAGTAAAAAAAATCAATCAGTTAATACCAATACACCCCTCAATCAAAATACCTTACAACAGCAACTTATTTCACAAAGTAAAATAAAAAAATTTAATAACCCCGAGGAGTTTAAACAATATTTAACGGATAATCCCATAAGCAACAATTATCTTCGTAGCGATATGATGCGTGGAGAAGTAGCAATGTTAGCCCAAGACGCCGCCGGTAGTCAATCGACAAATTCCCTCAAGGCACCAGAGGCTAGTGTTGATTTTTCCAAAACCAATATTCAGGTAGCTGGTGTTGACGAACCAGATATTATCAAAAGTGACGGGAAGTATCTTTATGCTTTAGTTTATAACATTCTTTATATTATTGACGCTGTACCGGCGGAACAAACCAAGATTGTCAGTAGGATCAAATTCACATCGCGACCGCAAGATTTATTTATTAGCGACAACCGACTGATTGTTTTTGGCTTAGATGAGCAAATGCCGCAGCGAGAAATTTACAAAACATTTATTCGCCGTAATAGCTATACATTTTTTAAAGTCTTTGATTTGACGGATCGTAGTAATCCGGAGCAGATAAAAGATTTAACACTGGAGGGCAACTATCGTGATGCGAGAATGATCGGTGATTACGTATATTTTTTAACACAAAATTACAATTATATTGTTACCGGATCAGAACCGACATTGCCTAGAGTATTGGATAGTGATCGGGAAATCAGCAGGGTATGTACCGGACAAACAACTGGCTGTTTACAACCTGATATTTATTATTTTGATTATCCTTATACCAATTATAATTTAACCTCAGTAATGGCGGTTAATATCAAAAATATTGACGAAGCTATGAACGAAAATATTTATTTAATGTCTGATACGCAGAATTTATACGTGTCCAATAAAAATATTTATTTATCCTATACTAAATATTTAGATGAAAATCAGATTGAAATGACTATTACTAAAGAACTGGTTTGGCCGCAATTAGCCAGTAGTGATAAAGATAAAATTAGCAAGATTGAAGCTACAGAGAATTATATTTTATCGACCGAAGAGAAGCAGATTAAAATAGCAACTATTATTAATCGTTACCTTTCTTTTTTAACTGTCAGTGAGCAAGAAAAGTGGCGGCAAGATATTGAGCAACAGATTAAAGAAAAATATTCAGATTTATATAAGGAGTTAGAAAAAACAGTAATTCATAAGATAGCAATCGATGGTAATAAACTGAATTATTTAGGTAACGGCGAGATTAGTGGTACCATTCTCAACCAATTTTCTTTTGACGAACAAGATGGTTATTTGCGAGTGGCAACAACCAAGAGTCGTAGTTGGTCACGTTTTGCTGATAGTGACAACCAATCATCCTATGCCAATATTTTTATTCTTGATAGTAATCTAAAAATAGCAGGATCGGTGGAGAAATTAGCTCAGGGTGAAAGAATTTATGCCGCCCGTTTTATGGGTAATCGAGTTTATCTAGTAACTTTTCAACAAACTGATCCGTTGTTCGTTATTGATTTGTCCGAGCCTAGACAACCGGTGGTGTTAGGGCAGTTAAAAGTTCCTGGTTTTTCCAATTATTTACATCCTTATGATGAAAATACGCTTATTGGTATTGGTAAAGATACAGAAGAAATGCCCAATGGTGGTGTGCGCACTAAAGGATTAAAGTTTTCTTTGTTTGATGTGAGTAATGTGCGTTCGCCCCGAGAGATTGATACTTATTTACTGGGTGATAGCGGTAGCGACTCCATCGCTCTTTATGATCATAAGGCATTTCTTTTTGCTGCTAACAAAAATCTGTTAGTGATACCAGTTAGTGTTACTAAAGCAAGTCGGCCCGACATGTACGGTCAGCTTAATTTTAGTGGCGCTCTAGTTTTAAAAGTAACTAAATCAGGTTTTGAATTGAAAGGCGAAGTGGATCACTCAGACGGCGGGCGTGTATCTGGTCCTGATAGTTGGGGTGGCTATGAGTATTATGATAATACTGTTAAGCGTGCTCTATATATTGATGATTATTTATATACTTTTTCCAATCAGTATTTAAAAGTCAACAAGATAGAAGATTTAAAAAATGTTAAAGTATTAGGTTGGTCGACGGAAAAAAAGAGTGACGTGGAGATTTTAAAATAATATGACAGAAAATAATTGGTCTCAGAGAATTTTATTAAATATTACCACCTGTCCTAATTTTTCCTACCAGTATAAAATTAGAGAAGCAGATCGCATGGGGGAGCGCACTGTGGCCTGCTTTCCGGAGTTTGTGGGTATCGGAGAACGTAAAAAATTATATTTAGCACTGAACCACAGCAAAATAACAACCGTACCATTTGTTCATATTCGTGATGATTTTCAGAGCTGGGAACTGGATTATTTTTGGAACCAATATCAGACACGTTATTTTAATGTACACGAAGGATCGCTAGTTCATTTAAAGAGTTGGCCACAAAAATATTGGCCCCACATGTATATTGAATTTAATTATAATAATAGAATACCAGCATCGTTATTAGTTAATTTAAATAAAGTTGGTGGGTTCTGTTTAGATTTTTCTCATCTTTGGTCAGCGCGGGATCGGGGAGTATTAGAATGGGAGGTAATAAATAAGTTAATCAAGAAATATCCAGTTGGCTGTAACCATTTAAATGGCTATTCCCATCGCCGGCGGTATGATCTGCATTACGTTCGATCGATTAATCAGCTTAGCTACTTGCGGGAAATTCCGCTAAAATATTTTGGTCATTATTTGGCCCTAGAAATGAATAACTCGTTAGCTAGTCAGCAAAAATATAAAAATTATATTATTGGTCTGTTGAATAAATATTCTCATTCATAGGTATAGGGATATCAAAAAACTGATTCTATGGCAGTCTGTTTTGAGTTTCGTAATTATTAATCTGATTTTGCCCGTAGTGATTATTAAGATATTTTGCCAGTAATTTCAAATTGTGATTGATATTTTTTACTATTTTTGTCAAACATTTTGCTAGTTGCCAATTATAATAAAAAAATATTATAATATAGCCATTATGACAGAAGAATTTCGTTCTAATTTGGCCAGTAAACATATTGGGCAACAAGTTACTGTGCGCGGTTGGGTAGCCAATTTGCGCAGTAGTGGCAAAATCTTTTTTTTACAGTTGCGAGATGGCTGGGGATATTTGCAAGCAGTGGTTGCCGAAGATCAAGTTGATGCACAAACATGGCAAAATTGTCAGCAATTAACCTTAGAAAGCTCTGTTCTCGTTACTGGTATAATCAGTCAGCATCCCAAACATGCAGATCAATACGAAGTACAGGTACAAAAAGTTGAAATCGTGCATATTGCTGCTGAGTATCCGATTGGTAACAAAGAACACGGACCTGATTTTTTATTAGACCAACGCCATCTTTGGTTGCGTTCTTCTAAGCAAGTTGCTATTCAGAAAATTCGTAATACCATAATTAACGCGATTTATCAATTTTTAAATGATGATGGTTTTACTAAAATTGATTCACCTATTTTAACACCCAGCGCTTGCGAAGGAACTACGGAGCTTTTTGAAATTGATTATTTTGGTGAACGTAAAGCTTATTTATCGCAATCAGGCCAATTGTATTTAGAGGCAGCGATTGCCGCTCATGGCAAGGTATTTGATTTTGGTCCAGTATTTCGTGCGGAGAAATCCAAGACCAGAAGACACTTAACAGAATTTTGGATGATGGACGCTGAGATGGCTTTTTATCGGCACGAAGATAATTTAGCCCTGCAGGAACAGTTAATTTACTTTGTTATTCAACAAGTTTTAAATAAAAATAAAGTAGAGTTACAAATTTTAGAAAGAGATTTAGGACCACTGCAAAAAATTCAGTTACCATTTACCAGATTGACACACGCTGAAGTTGTCCAGAAATTAAATAAAATGGGTTCTGATATTAAAAGTGATGATGACTTGGGTGCTGACGATGAAACATTATTAACCAGTGATTCTGATCAACCAATTTTTGTCACTCATTGGCCAGCTAAGATTAAGGCTTTTTATATGAAACGTCAGGGTGATGTGGCATTGTGTGCTGATTTGATTGCTACTGAGGGATTCGGTGAGATTATTGGCGGCAGTCAGCGCGAAGATGATTATGAAGAGTTACTTAGCAGGATCAAGGAACATAATTTGCCTGTCGAGTATTTTCAATGGTATTTAGATACGCGCCGCTACGGTAGTGTACCCCACAGTGGTTTTGGTATTGGCTTAGAGCGCTTGGTAGGTTGGATGTGTGGTACTCATCATATTCGGGAAACTATACCATTTCCCAGAATGATTAACAGATTAGAACCATAATTTATTATAGATAACTAATTTTACTATGCAACGAATTAAAACAATAGAAACAATAGACCAGGGAGGACAGAAGGTATTATTGCAAGGTTGGGTACATGCCCGTCGTAATATGGGCAAAATTGTTTTTTTTGATTTACGAGATCGCTGGGGTTTATTACAAGTAGTTGGTGTACCGGCAGAATTAGATGAAAAATCACAAGAGGCTCTAAAAAATATTAGATCTGAATATGTAGTTTCTGTTTGGGGGGTAGTACAAAATAGGAATGAGAAACAGATTAATCCCGATTCGCTTACCGGTAAAATCGAAATTTTAGCAAAGAAGATTGAAGTGCTGAACGAAGCCGCTACGCCACCATTTGAAATAGTTAACGAAGATCGGCAAGCCAATGAAGAGCTGAGACTCAAATATCGTTATCTTGATTTAAGACATATTCGGATGAAGAATAATCTAGTTACGCGTAACAAGGTGATGATTTTTGTGCGAAACTATTTAGCGGATCAAGGATTTATTGAAATTCATACACCGATTTTAACTAAATCAACACCCGAGGGCGCGCGAGATTATTTGGTACCATCGCGAGTACATCATGGTCAATTTTTTGCTCTGCCTCAATCACCGCAACAGTACAAGCAGTTATTAATGGTGGCGGGAATGGATCGTTATTTTCAGATTGCCCCTTGTTTTCGCGACGAGGACGCGCGCGCCGATCGCAGTCCGGGAGAGTTCTATCAAATTGATATGGAAATGAGCTTTATGAAGCAAGAACAGATTTTGGATTTAGTAGAGGAAATGTTTACGAAAATGATTAGTGCAATATTTCCCACGAAAAAGATGACCTTTACTAAATGGCCGCGTTTAAATTATCAAGATGTAGTAAAAAAATATGGTACTGATAAACCAGATTTAAGGGTGAATAAAGACGATCCTAACGAATTAGCTTTTGCCTACATCATAAATTTTCCTTTGTTTACACCGCAGACAGCCGAAGATTATTTTTACGGCGCTGGTGATAAGTGGGCGCCATCACATCACATGTTTACGGCACCGCGAGAAGAGGATATCCCTTTACTGGATAGTGACCCAGGTAAAGTACGGTCCTATCAGCATGATTTGGTTTTGAATGGCTGGGAGGTTGGTGGTGGTAGTATCAGGATTCATGATCCAAAAATGCAAGAAAAAATCTTTGATTTAATCGGTTTTACCGCTGAAGATAAAAAGAAATTCAGTCATTTACTAGAAGCCTTTACTTATGGCGTACCACCACACGGTGGCATTGCTCCTGGTTTTGATCGACTAGTTTCTATTTTGTGTGGTGAACGCAGTATCAAGGAAGTAATTGCCTTCCCTTTAACCGGCGATGTCCGTGATCCGTTAATGAACGCACCATCCACGGTAGCCCAGAAGCAGTTAGATGAGCTAGGTATTGAATTAAAAAAAGAATAGATATTAAAATAAATCTGATGACCTTATCTAATTTACAAAAGTATATTTTAAAAGAAACGTTATCAGAGGCAAAAAAAATTGGTCGTCGTCGTTTTGAAAAGTTTTATGAAAGATACAAGCAAAACGTGAAGGGAGATTTAAGAGTAAAAATAATTTCTAAAAGTTTGGAACGATTGATTGAGCGCGGTTTATTGAAAGGTTATGGGGAACGTACTAAATGCAAATGGTTTATAACAGAAGTAAAATTAACAGCACGTGGTCAACGGCAAGCCAAAATATTGTTAGGTTTTCAAGAAGAATTGCCATTTTTAATAAATAAACATAAAAAATTATGAAAGTACCAGCAAAATTATTTAAAAAACTTGATGACCTGGGTATTAAATATAATTTAGTGGAACATCGACCGGTTTTTACGGCCTATGATGCCGCCCAAACAATGAAAAGAAAATTGGAGCAAATTACGAAATCGTTATTAGTGAAAGCTGGTAAAGATCATTTTTTGGTTCACGTGCCAGCCAGCAAAAATATAGATTTAAAAAAGCTGGCTAGAATTTTAAAGGTGGCTAAGGTAGAGATTCCGAGTGAGAAAGCGATTGTTAAAGTTCTTAAAATAAAACCAGGCACCCTTAGCTCTTTCGGTTTTATCCATCACATAGCCAGTATCGTTGATAAGAGTTTATTAAAGAGCAAGAAAGCAGTATTTTCTACTGGTAGTTTAATTAACAGTTTAGAACTGTCTGTGAAAGATTTTCTGAAAACTAGCGAAATGCAAGTTGGTGTATTTGCAGTAACGAAAAAATTTAAAAAAGTTAAACCACAGAAAAAAGTTAAGAAAGTAAAAAACAAAAAGAAAAAGTAATGTATCAAATAAAATTGGAAAAATTTGAAGGTCCATTAGATTTGCTATTGCAGTTGATTGAAGATCAAGAGTTACCGATTACCGAAGTAGCATTAGCGCAAGTCACTGACCAATACGTTGAATACATCCATTCGGCAGCGGCCATTAACCCCGAAGAGATCGCCGATTTTTTATTAATTGCCGCTAAATTATTATATTTAAAATCTAAAGAGTTATTACCCTTAGCTGTCTTGGAAGAGGATCAAGATATAGCGGATTTAGAGCAACAGCTGAAGATTTACAAAGAGTATCATGATGCCAGCAAATTATTAGAGAAGATGGTTAAACAGGAAAAATTTATGTATTCTCGTTTGTTACCCTTCTCTCATCAGCTCGAAAGCGGATTCTATCCACCGACCAATCTACCACTGCAAAACATGGCGGAAATATTTACTCAAGTTCTCAGGCGTTTGGAGCCAATCATTAATATACCTCGCAGTATTATTGAAAAGACGATAACGGTAACCGAGAAGATAAACCAAATTAAAAATTATATTAAACAAGCCATCACTTTTGATTTCCGTAAATTATTAAAGCAGGGCAGTCGCACAGATGTTATTATCAGTTTTTTGGCGATGTTGGAGTTGGTTAAACAAAAAGATATTGAAGCCGAGCAAAATGATTTATTCGGCAATATTACGATTAAAAAAATAGCCCAAAGTTAAGATGAATAAGACAACGATTCAAATTGAAAGTCTATTATTAATAGCTAGTAAGCCTTTGAAGATTAGTAAGATCAAAGAAATTTTACAGGTCGAAAACACGGAATTAATCAGTGCCTCCCTGCAAGATTTAAAAGATAAATACAATGGTCCGGATAGCGGCTTGCGTGTTATTGAGAATGCTGGTGTCATTCAGTTAACGACTAGTCCGGATGCTAGCGAGACAATTAAAAAATATTTGCAAGATGAAACAACCGGCGAGCTCAGCCGACCGTCGCTGGAAACATTAACGATTGTCGCTTATCGCCAACCAATTAGTAAGTCTGAATTGGAGCAAATCAGAGGTGTTAATTGTAGTTTGATTTTAAGAAACTTAATGATTAGGGGTTTGATTATCGCCAAGGAAGATAAACGAAAGCTGACAACATATTATTATGTTACCGTTGATTTTCTTAAATTTATGGGTATTAATAACGTGGCGGAATTACCAGATTATGAAAAATTAAATAATAATAAGAACTTACAACAATTAGTACAAAGTGAGGAAGATAGCGACCAATTCAATACTGTATCGCCAGAGCCGATAGTTCCCGTAAGTACAGCAGTAGAGGAGTTTCCAGAAAACCCTGTAAAAAATAATACTGGTTTGAAGATTAATATTTTCTAGATGCGTTTACAAAAGTATTTATCACTTTGCGGTTTTAGTTCGCGACGGGAGGCGGAGGGTTTAATCAAGCAAGGAAAAATTAAGGTTAATCAGCAAGTAATTTCGCAAATGGGTGTCCAGATTGAAGTCGGTAAAGACACTGTTGAGGCTTACGGCAAGCAAATAGTTCCCCCGGAGAAAAAGATTTATTTGCTCTTAGATAAGCCAGCCAATTATTTAACAACTAAGAAAGATCCCTGGCAACGACCAACGGTTTATCAATTATTACCCAAGCAATATCAGCATCTATTTCCGGTTGGACGATTGGATAATGACAGTGAGGGGCTATTGTTATTCACTAATGATGGAGATTTTACCGAAAAATTTTTACACCCACGTTATTATCATGAAAAAGAATATCTGGTTCGTTATCAGTCAAAAATTAAATCAGCATTTGTGGATCAGTTATTGAAGGGAATTATCTTGGAAGAGGGGAAGGCAATAGCGGACAAAGTTGCTATTGTTGATGAGTATCAGTTATTAATTGTTTTACACCAGGGTTTTAAAAGACAGATTAAAAGAATGGCTGAGTGTTGCGGTTATCGTGTAGTAGGGATTAAACGTGTGCGTCTGGGTAAATTTCCCATTAGTAAAATGAAAGGTCATCATTGGCAACTAATTACTAAAGAAGATATTATTTAATGCAATTTTGGACTTGGTTAATTAATTTGATAATTGTAACGCAAGCAGTAACTGGACTACAAAGTGGTTTTTGGTACTATCCGGAACAGAGTAGTGACAACCAAACTATTAGTAGGCGGCAACAGATAGTTACCATGAATCAAGTACCAGTGCGTATTGATAATAATTCATTAGGCATGGCTATCAGTGCGCCAGCAGCGAGTATTATTGATTGGCATTCTGGCGTTACTTTATGGCAAAAGGGTCCCAACGAGACAAGGTCAATAGCCAGTTTAACAAAAATGATGACGGCTTTGGTTTGGCTTGATGCGAGCGTTGAACAGAGTAAGAAAATTTCTATTAATAGCGACGATTTCGAGCCTAGTGGTAAATATATTGTGCAAACTGGCGACGAAATATTAGTCAGCGATTTACTTAATTTAACATTAGTGGCTTCGGATAACACAGCGGCCAATGCTCTTGCCCGTAGTACTGGCTGGTCCCGAGAACAATTTATTGGTCGGATGAATGATAAAGCTCAACAACTAGGTATGATCCAAACCCAGTTTGTTGATGTTAATGGTTTACGGAATCAAAACGTGTCTACTGTTAGCGATATTGTAATATTGAGCAAAAACTTTTTTAGTAAAAAAATATTTCAAGACATAACGCAACAAAAAGAATATTTACTACAGCGGCTAAATAATAAGAAAAAGTTAATAACAGTCAAAAATACTAACACTCTTTTAAATTCTTATTTAAAAGTCGATGGCGGTAAAACCGGTTTTATTGAAGAAGCTGGTGGTTGTTTGTCAGTACTTCTCGAAAATGAAAAAGGTAACAAAATTTTAATTGTTGTTTTGGGATCGACCGGACAATTAAATCGCTTCCAAGAGGCAAAAGCCTTAGCCTATTGGGCTTTTAAAAACTATCAATGGACTAACAATTAATATGTCGTATATGAAAAAAAAATATATTATCGGTAATTGGAAAATTGAGCTCAATCAAAAGGAGTCCCTACAAACAATCAAAAAAATAACAAATTATATTAAGCAACATCCGACTAATCTGCTTAATAAAAAGATTGTCATTGCTCCGGCGATAATTAATATTTCATCAGTTGCCCCGTTGATTACAGGAAAAAATATAGTACTCGCTGGTCAAGACGTGGCCAGTAAAATCCAGGGCGCATTAACCGGAGAGACGAGCGTGGTTGATTTAAAACAACAGCATTGTCGCTATGTGTTGTTGGGTCATTCTGAACGTCGGCTTTATCATGGTGAAACTGATAGTAGTGTGGCTGGGAAAATGGGCTTAGTGACACAACATGGTTTAGTTCCCATTATTTGTATTGGTGAGTCGCTACAAGATAAGAAGGGTCATAGATCCAGGCAAGCAATACAGCGCCAGCTAAATACAATTTTAGATAAAAAATATTTTCTACCAGCTAAAGAAGTGATTATTGTTTACGAACCGCTTTGGACTATTGGCCAATCAAAGCCATTGTCATTAGCAGAAACAGAAAAATCACTATTAATGATTAGGAATCTGCTAAAGCAGTCTCGATTTACCCATTTACAAATGGGCAGTATTTCTGTATTATATGGCGGCAGTATCAACGCTCAATCAGCTCGTGATTATTGGCAATCCAGCATAATTGACGGTTTATTGATTGGTCGAGCCAGCACCAGCTGGCAGTCGTTTAAAGAAATAATTAAATTATAATTATCATATGTTGATTCATTTTCAAGACCTATTATCCATTGCCCATAAAAAAAAGATTGGTTTGCCTGCTTTTAATACAGCTAATTATGAAATGACACTTGGTATTGTCCGTGGAGCGAAAAAAGCAAAACAACCGATTATTATTCAATTGACCGAGAAAAGCATTGCCTATCTTGGCCTAAAGACAGCTTGGCATATTATTGAAGATGTTGTTACGAGTGAAGCGAAAGACATACCAATGAGTGTCCATTTAGATCATGGTCATAACTTTGATTTAATAAAAGATTGTATCGCTATCGGTTTCACCTCGGTACATATTGATGCGTCGGTTGATGATTTCAGTACTAATATTCGTAAAACAAAAAAAGTTGTTGATTATGCTCACCGAAAAAACGTTTTTGTCCAGGCAGAATTGGGGCAAATGTTAGGTCGCGAAGGATTAGTAAAATATCATGCTCAATTTGAGCAAATTAAAAATTTTTTAACTGACCCGAAATTAGCTAAAGAGTTTGTTACAAAAACCGGAGTTGATACCCTAGCTATTTCGGTTGGTACTTTTCATGGAAGTTTTCCCGGGAAAGAAAAGATTTACTTTGATATTTTAGATCAGATTCATCAACAAGTTAAAATTCCTCTGGTCCTGCACGGTGCCTCTGGTTTACCAGATCAGGAGTTACGTAAAGCCATTAAACACGGTATCAGTATCGTTAATATTGACACTTCTCTGCGCTTAGCTTTTACTGCGGCCGCCAAAAGAGAACTTCAGAAGAAAAATAATTACATTGATCCACGCGATTGGCTCGGCGCCAGTGTTAATGAGGTTAGTAAAACAGTAGCACGAAAGCTTAAATATTTTAAATAGCTACCCGCTAAAAATATGTTTAATTTTTTTGTTGTCCTATTAATTTGTAGTTTAGTAACTATAGCATATTTAGTATATCGTCATTTTTCGCAGTTACGTATTATCCATCCACTATCCAGCCCCCGAGTCCAACAGGCAATCACCAAAAAAGAAATTTATGAACAGCGTTTGTTACGAATGGGACGTCAATTTGCTGGTCAAGGTCGGCATTATGCAGTTAATATTTTTCAAGATTCACTCTCCTTAATTGCCAAGCTTTATAATATTGCCTATAAGAAAGAGGAGTCTTATCGTCATAAGCTCTGGCATCAAGATCTCAAGAATTCTGTTGATCAAGATCAAAGAATTTCTCACCTCATGATCGAGTGTCAAGATCTTTTGGATCAGGAAAAGTTTGATTTAGCGGAGGCCAAGATAATTGATATTTTGAAGATTGATCCTAAAAATATTGAGGCTTATCAAAAATTAGGACGGCTATATCGCACGATTAAACAATATGATCAAGCGATAGAGGTTTATAATTATTTATTGCGAGTAGCTAGTAATGCGCACATTTATGCCGATTTAGCTGCAATCGCTGAGGAACGTGGTGATTTGAAAGAAGCCGAAAAAAATTATCTAGCTGCCTTACAACAAGGTGAACAACAGGGCGAATATTACTTTAACTTAGCTGTATTGTATAAGCAGCAGGAAAATTTTGTTACGGCCCAGGAATATGTAACTAAAGCATTAGAATTAAATGGTAACAATCCTAGGCATCTTGACTTTTTGATTCAAGTCAGTATAATTAACCGAGATAAAAAAGCAGCACAAGCCGCGCTAGGTAAATTAATTGAAGTTAATTCAGATAATAATAAGATTGTCGATTATCAAGAACAGATCGCAATATTATAGTTCTGATTCGATCAGTAAATTGTGCCGATGTAGCTCAGTTGGTAGAGCAACTCCATGGTAAGGAGTAGGTCCGCAGTTCAAGTCTGCGCATCGGCTCCACTCCTATCTATGTTAGTTAATAGTTTGGAGTAGAGTCTATAATATTTGTGGGTCGGTACCAAAGCGGTCAACTGGGACAGACTGTAAATCTGTTGGCCTTGCGCCTTCGTAGGTTCGAATCCTACCCGGCCCACCACGTCATAATTTATTTCACAGCTGCGTGTATCGAGTCTAGCTCGATCCACTTCGCCGTTCAATAAATTATTCCTTTAAAATCTTCACTTTTCTTCTCCGCTCTAAGCGGATCAGACCAAGTGAAGATTTTTAACAAGTCTGAATCACTCCACTCAGCTCGCAAGCAATATTCCTTTTCTTCGCACACTTATCCGCCTTTGGCGGACCAAGTGCGCTCAGATTAGAAAGTTATACATTATTATTTATTAAATATAAAGATAGGTTTATTTACTTGTCATTACGTGCTTCAGACTTGTTCTGAAGCACTCTGCCGTTCAATAAATTATTCCTTTTAAAAATACACTTGGGCCGAATCAAGCTCTGCTTGACGAGGTTAAGTGTATTTTTATTTATGGTATTTAACAAAGACCTGATATAATGATTATAGAGTTATGATCAGGATGTTTCAATTATTAAAGAATAATAAGTTAAATATATTAATACTATTGACGGTAGTACTAACTTTTTTTGTATTCTCCTATCACCCCTTGGATGCCGATGAGGGAGTTGTTATAAATGGCGCTGGGAAAATGCTCCAGGGGCAGAGGTTATACCAAGATTTCTTTGAATATTTGGCACCTGGTTCTTTTTTGTTTATTTTTGTTATTCTTAAGTTTTTCGGTATGACTTATTACGCAGTTAAAATAGGCGCTATTTTATTGTTATTACTTGGTTTTTATTTTTTATATCAGCTCACCAAATCACTAGAGTTAACGAAAAAAATATACATATTATTTATTTTGTGGTGGTTATACTTGTTATCTTTTACCGCCGCTCTAATCAATCACAATGTTTTTAGTACCATAACGGTTATCCTAGCTTTTTATTGGTTGTGGCGATTTATTTATCAGCAGGCTCGACGAGATTTATTGTTAGCTAGTTCCTTTTCTGGGTTAACAATCTATTTTTTGCAAAGTAAGGGACTGATGATAATTTTAGCCTTTTTGGTGATTATGTATTTCTTTTTGCCGAGAGAGGACAAAATGAAGAAAATTTTATTATTCTTATTGCCAATTATTGCCTTGTCTATTTTATCCATACTTTTTTTTGGTTTTCAGCAATTTACCAATTTGCTTTTAGTAAGCTCTGATTATTTATTAATGAATAAGGTGTCTTATATTTTTTGGTTAATGGCTATATTTATATGTTGTTTAATTGGCTTTTATAGTTGGTGGCACGAACACAATCGTTCTCGTAATATCATTTTAATGTTAGTTATTTTGCAATTCTTTTTATTACTTTCTATTTTTAATCGTCCTGATTTTAATCATTTAGTCATTAATATTTGGCCATTATTATTAATATTTATTTACTATAGTAATAATTATTTGACTAATAAATCCCAGCAAGTAAATTTTTTGATTTCATTTTTAATAGTAGCGTGTATTTTACAAGGTGTTAATAATTTTAATATCTACCATTATCAAGACAGATTTAAAATTATTGATAATATTGTCGGTTCCGAACAAATTTTCGCTCATCCATTTTTGCCGGGTTTATATTTTGATTTAGGTAAAGATAATCCTTACTTTACCAGTGTGCCAGAAACCATTCAGGGTAACGCTTATTTTTTACAAAATAATTATCAAACATTGATTGATCAGCAACCGGGTTTTGTGATCACGAATTATGAGTTGGTGCGAAAATTTAATTATCAAAAAAATATAATTGATGATTATATAGCAGCTAATTACCAAGTAAAAACTAAAGTTGGTTCTTTGGAGATATGGGAGAGAAAATAAAATGCCAGAATTACCCGAAGTCGAGACAATCCGTGAAGATTTAAATAAATTAATTGTTCATAAAAAAATTAATCAAATAATTATTCGTAATCGAAGCATAGTGAAAGGTAATGTTGTATCTTTTAAACGAAGGTTACAAAATCAAACCATTAAGCGTGTCGACCGCAGGGGAAAATTATTAATTTTTATTTTATCTAATAATTATTACCTCTTGGTACATTTACGAATGACCGGACAGATTTTTTTTCAAGATTCAAAGCATTTAATTGGCGGGGGACATGCAGAAAAAAATAGCAGTTTAGTTTTGCCCGCTATGCACACTCATTTAGTTCTGCGTTTATCGGGAAGTAGTAACATCTTTTATAATGACAGTCGTCGGTTTGGTTACTGGCAAGTAGTCACTCAGCAAGAATTTGCGTTAATCGAAAAGCATTATGGGCCCGAACCATTAGCTGATAATTTTTCTCTAGATTATTGGTTATTACTGTGTAAAGCAAATAAGAGTAAGTTTTTAAAAGTTGTTTTATTGGATCAAACAAAGATTGCCGGCATTGGTAACATTTATGCTGATGAAATTTGTTTCGCGGCCAAAGTTAAACCCACCAGAACTATTAGTAGTTTGCGTCTAAAAGAAAAGAAAAACATTTTTTTGGCGATAAAAAAAATTATTAAAAATGGAGTAAAGTATCGTGGTACGACCTTTTCTGATTACCGTGACGCCAGTGGTCACCAAGGCAACTATCTAGATAGATTAAAAGTGTATGGACGTCAAAATAAAAGCTGTCTCAAGTGTGGTCAGGCGATTACTAAGATACGTTTTCATGGTCGCGGTACGCATTATTGCCAATTTTGCCAATATTGACAAGAGTAATTATTTATATTATTATTGATGAAGCTTTTGCCACTCTAGCTCAACTGGTTGAGCAACGGTTTTGTAAACCGTAGGTTGTCGGTTCGAGTCCGACGAGTGGCTCCATTAATTAATTAAGTACCGATTATGTCACAAGATAATCTTATCAAGTTTGAATGCACTGCATGCAAACGCGTTAATTATCACAGTAAGAAGAACAAAAAAATTATTAAGCAGCGATTAGAATTGAAGAAATACTGTATTCATTGCCGCAAACACACACCGCATAAAGAGACTAAGTAATTTATCATAATTCTATGATAAAAAAAATATTTGTTTTAGCATTGATTTTGATCGCTATCAATTATTTTTATGGTGCTAAGGTGGCCAGTTGGTGGCAATCTTGGCGTAGTGGTGCCAAGGTTAATGACTATGCTCAACAGCTAACTAACAAAGCGGCAGATGAGTTCCAAGATCAAACAACGAAGTATTCTGAACAGTTGATTAAAATGACAGCGACGAGCTTAACAGAAGAAGGCAAGAAAAAAATTGATGAGTGGCTTAATACCAATAAGCTTAATGAATATGGTGATCCTCAAGATACAAGCTATACTGGTGGTACGCCAGCATTTAATGAAGAGACTGGGGAAATAAAGAATCGATTTGAACTAATTTTAAATAAATGGCCTGATTTGATTAGTCGGTTTCAATTATCGGTGGACGAGTTGAAAAAAAATATTGATGAAGCACGGCAAAAAAATAGTAATATACCAAAGTAGCAGTTAGAAAAAATACAATATTATTAATGGGGGTGTCGTATATCCAGCTGCTCGCGAGCAGCTGGATATAATGGTAGATATAATATAATTTATTACAGGGTGCATAATTATTAATATTTATTAATATGTACCATGTATATATATTATTAGATGCCAATGGAAAAAAATATATTGGTTATTCTAACGATTTAAAAAGAAGATTATGGGAACATCAGAACGGAAAATCTTTCTATACGAGAAGGTTAGAAGATGTTAAGATATATTATTATGAATCGTATAGTAACAAGGATTTAGCAAGAGCAAGAGAAAAAAATTTAAAAAAATACGGTTCATCTTATCATGGTTTATTAAAAAGATTAAAATTAAAATAGAATATTATTAATGGGGGTGTCGTATAATGGTAGTACAATGGTCTCCAAAACCATTTGCGTGGGTTCGATTCCTACCACCCCTGCCACGAGATTGTGATCCAGTTTTAGCTGGGTTTTTTTATTACAAACATTTGACTTTATAAGAGGGTGCTTGTAAGATTGTTTTAGTCGAACATTAACATAAAAGAGGCAGAAAAATGTACTTAGATGTAAAGAAAAAATTAGTAAAATCAAGGTTTATGCAGATTGCCAAGGGGGATGACAACTTAGTTATTTGGCATTCGTTATTTGGATCACCAAAAATAATTTCATTTGAAACACTAGAGCTTATAAATTTATTTTCTCAACCAATCAGCATTGAATCGGTCTGCGAAGATTACGACCTAGATGGAGATATTATCGAATTGTTTACTGAATTAGTAAGTTCATATTTTTTGATCAGTCAAGACATTGATGAGCGTAAAATTATTAACG
>PFPO01000037.1:1074-2036 GCA_002793075.1 Candidatus Komeilibacteria bacterium CG_4_10_14_0_2_um_filter_37_10 | reverse complement strand
TATTTTACCTGCTTTTTAGGGAGAAACAGCCACCAAAAAAGTTCCATTAGACCCCAAAATACGCTCGAGTAATGTCAACTTCTTGGAACAGGGTTAATTAATATTTTGCCTATATACAGGGGATTATGGCGATATTTTCGGTGGATAAATTTGAACTGAAATTCCACCAAATATTCAGGTAATGTTTCTTTGTTAATATGGTGGTAGTTTCTTCTCAAGAATGTCTTAAACAGTCCCCAGACTCTTTCAATGGGAACAGTCTTTTCAAACTGCCCTTTGGCATGCACTTCATTGTCATGGGCGTATCCCATGTACTCAAGACCGCCATAGGAAGGCAAACCGTCCGAGATGATTAAGCTATCGGTATTGATATGAGTATCTATGAACCCCTCGATACTATCCTGTTCTCTGTCCGGAATAACAGATAGTCTCAGATCGGAAAACGTCGCATCTACCGCTCCCATCACAAGAGCTTGATTACCTGTCTTTCTCTTGCCCACGAAGCATTCATCACAAGCAAAGATACCCGAGAGCTTATCCGTATTTAAGCTTAGTTCAAGCTTGTTTCTAATCCTTTGGTAGTTGAATCTGGATGTGGTGTATGATACTCCCGTCCAGTCCATAACATCTTTATGGGTTTTGTTATTTCCGAAACAATACAGAACACGATATATCTGAGTGTAGTTTAGATGTGAGCCCTCAAAGCCTATTACGCTCTTTAAAGAGAACTTATGCCGGCACTCTGTACAATGGTATCTTGTATCTTTACCCTTCATTCTTCTCACATAATTCTTTCTTTGACACTTGGGGCACGTGATGTGACTGCCCAAGTTGCTTCTTAGTTTCTTTTTTGCTTCAGTCTCTGTCAGATTAGTTAGCAGTTCTTTTTTCATGAAACAGATTTCCTCCTTTCCACCTCTAGTTTACCTTACTTTTAGATGTGTATCTGTTCCAATAAGTTT
>PFPO01000037.1:0-1036 GCA_002793075.1 Candidatus Komeilibacteria bacterium CG_4_10_14_0_2_um_filter_37_10 | reverse complement strand
TTGCTATTATAATAGTTAAGGTATTTGATTTACATTAAGGAGGGTATTATGACAGCGAAAAAAGAACACGATTTTCGACAAGATATTATTATGGTTTTACTTTTCATCCTTTTAATCTTGTTTTTAGGTGTTGGTTGTATTTATTTCTACTGGCAAAATAGTGAAAGCCAGAAACTAGCCAAAAGTAACGATGCGGCAATCACAAATATTATCAAATCTCTCAGAGCATCTGTAAATGCGCAAAAGTTTAATCTGAGCGATCCCACGAACTCTACAATTGAAAACACGAAAGTAGCCTCGGTCAATCTTTCAGAGAAGAAAGTTGCTGTTTTGGACAAGAACAATAAGGAAGTTTCGCTTTTAGTTACGAGTAACTCAAAAATTCAAGAAGTGTTGATAGCTGAAGGGAAGGCTGAAAAATGGATAGATGTTAGTATCGCAGATGTTCTAAAAGATGCAAGCACGACAGTGATTCACAATAAAAACCATGAAGTAGAATATATGCTACTGGTTTATATAAATTTATATGAAGTAATAGATATTTCTACTATACTATAGAAAACTATATTAACCAGCTCCATTCAGAAAAGGGTATGAAGCTAACAAATCAAATGTACTCCTCCCTCAAATTCATCTCAAGATGGAAACATTGCACACCTCAAGAGGCCTTAGACAATCTACTAAGAAGAGAGACAAAACACATCCTCGCAAACCTTTCCTGGAATTATATCATCAGTCAGATTAATGGCAAACAGTATAAACATTTCGCTGGAAAACTTCCAACAAAAAAAATGATGAGAGAACGAAGGAAAGCAAGACTTTCCGGAAAGAAAACACTTAAGTCAATGGTGAGAACATGAAAGTAATATTTGATTTAGAGAAAGACGATTTTCATAAACTTGAATGCATGCAGGAAGCTGTGAATAAAAGGTTGGGGATTACTCCTTCAATTATTCTACCCATGGAAGAAGCAGTACTTCTTGGTATCATCAATGGATTGAATGCACAATTTGGAATAAGTATTCCTGTAGAAGGC
>PFPO01000036.1 GCA_002793075.1 Candidatus Komeilibacteria bacterium CG_4_10_14_0_2_um_filter_37_10 | reverse complement strand
CAAATTTATCAAACTCCGATCGGTTATCGAAAAAAAAGATTATGGGTTTTGAGACAGCTAAGGAAGCAATTGATAAATATATTTCCCTTCTACGATTGCACGGAAAAAAAGATGGTGCTATAAATTTTGGTGGTGGTGAGCCATTGCTAAATTGGAAAGTAATTGAAATGTCACTCAGATACATCAAAGCAACTTATTCTGATGAATTTGAATTACGGCTTACTTTGAACACAAACGCTTCTCTTCTAACTGCAGAAATAGCTGAGAACCTTAAGCGCTATGGCGTTGAAATAGCTTCTAGTTTAGATGGACTTGCAAAAGCCAATAATTTGGTAAGACTAACGTCTTCTGGAGAAGAAACCTTTGATTTAATTGTTAACGGCTTTAGGAATTTGGAGCTTGTAGGTTATCCAATAGAGGGGATTTCTATAACAATTAACGAGAGGAATTTTCAATATATTTTAACTGAGATTATTGATTGGGCGGTTGAAAGAAAAATGACTGATCTAAGGATTGATATTGATGTGGTTGGTGCCATCAATATCCCGGTGGCGGAGGTTGCAGATAAATTAATGTTATTATGGAAATATGCTAAGCAGAGAAAAATTCAGATTGCTGGGTTTTGGTCTCGGCCTTATGAAAATTTAAGTTTATCAGTTTTAACTGATGACGTTGGTTTTTGTGGGGGTGTTAAGGGTAATAGTATTTGTGTAAGTCCTTCAAGAGAAATATTTATGTGCGGATATAGCAATACTATTCTCGGTAATTTGGATTCGTTTGGCCAATCTCTTTTAGTAGATGGTACATATTATAACTTGGTAAAGAATAGACAAACTGGTCAAATGAAAATGTGTCAAGATTGTCCTATTGAGTGTCAGTGCAATGGTGGTTGTCAGATTACGCAGGAATATGCAGCAGAGATTAACTCTATGAAACTAGATAGAATGTGTGAATTGTATAAAACGATGACGTATAGACTTCTTCTTGAACAGATTAGTACACAATTATAAACAAAGATCTAATAAGGAGGTGATAAAAATGCCTAAGACCAAAAAGAAGCTGACAAATTTAACAATTAAAGCTTTGCCGAAGGTAGTGATTGTATGCACGTGCAGACAACAAAGCAACTGCAGTTAAGTTATTAGTTAATTTGTAAAGCTAAGGATAAAGTATTATACTATCCTTAGCTTTTTATTTTTATATTATGAATAAAAAAATTGAACAAATATATTCAGAACTTATAAGTCATTATCAAACCAATTTAAATAATATTGGTTATTTAGCATTTGGATCAGCTGCTCGAGGTCAAGAAGATGAGAATTCAGATATTGATTTTTATATTATTACCAAGAAAAAGCCGCAGCATTATCGAGAAAATTTTATATATAAAGGCCAGAGGATTGATATTTTATTTGACTCAGTGCTAGAATTAGAGAAATATTTAGAAAATGAAAAAAATAATTTGCGTCGACCGGTGGCCAATATGATTTATAATAGTAAATTAGTTTTGGCTAAGACAGGTGCAGTTATAATGTTAATGAAAAAATCAAAAATTGTTTTGCAATCAAAAATAAAATATTCTAAAAGTGAAGTATTGATGCATAAATATTCTTTGGATGATTTTCTAGGTGAAGCCATTCGTGATTATAAAACTAAAAACATTTTTGCTTTTACTTTAGATGCCCAATTAATTATTGATAATTCCGTGGAATTATTTTGTAAGTTGAACAATATTACACTTACTCAGCCAAGAGAAATGCTAAATAAGATTTTTAAAAAAGATAAAAAATTTGCTGGTCTAATTAGAGAGTACTCCGCAATAATTAATAGTAGAAATAGACTAAATTCCCTAAAAAAAATAGTCAAATATATTTACAGTATATCGAACGGTGCCTTACCTAATAAATGGTCAGTATAACTGTACTGGTTAATTATTAGCAAATAAATATTTTAAATCTGGTACGTAAATATATCCCGCATGTTGTTGTATAATAGTTCTAACAACCTCCACAATGCCCTGCTATATCGTTGGCTAATGATCTAGATAAATTATTTAAAACAGGGTCATCCTTTTGCAGAAAACGTTTTACCAGTAAAGATTAAAGCTGTTTTACTGGTAGCACCATGTTTTGATGCTCAAGACAGTGATTATAAAATGGCTGATTTTATATTACCAGATAGTACAACAAAATTAGTTGAACAAGTTAAAAATATAAATATATATTTTAGTAAAGACGATCCCATAGTACCACCAATTGATTTTATTAAGTATCAAAAATTTATACCGGCAGCTCGGTTTATTGAATTTACCGATCGCGGTCATTTTCTACAACCAACATTCCCCGAGTTAATTCAAGATCTTAAATTATTAATAAACAAATAAATATTAATTCTATGTATAAAAAGAAAAAAGTTGCTGATAAAAAACATCGCAAGAGTAGTGGTAAAAAAATTGCCAGCTTACGCCACTAAATACACAATAAAGTCAGCTCGAGGGGAGCTGATTTTTTAGCTGTTGACAGCCCTAAAGAAAGGATCTATATTAATAGTAGATCTTTAACATATAACAATAAGTAAAGGAGATAGTATGAAAAATGTCAATCTTAATAATGTTGATGATCAGATAGAAATTGATAGGGTACCTTTGACTTTTGGATTAGCCGAGCCATTACCAAAAAGCAATTCTGCAAGTGGTGCAACTGCTCGTGATAGTGGTGGCACTACGGGCGGTGGTCCAGCAAGCGAAGACGCTAACGTCGATTATGATTAACAAAATTAAAGAGACGACAATCATCGTCTCTTTTTCTAAAAGGAGAGAATAATGATACTTATAATAACGCAAAGCAGAGATGATCATGTTGAGTTTCTTTATAACCGTTTAACTGAAAGCAAAAAGAAACATATAGTTCGTTTTAATACAGAAGATTTTCCGATGTTAACCTCAATCATATTATCCGACAGCCCCTCTATAGAAATAGAGGGCACCAAATATTTGTTACGAAATTTTTCAAGTGTCTGGTATCGTCGACCAATTGATCCAATAATAGCGAATGTTATTAAAAATAGTACTGCTAGAAAATATGCCCTTGATGAATGTTGGAATATGTTAAAAGCTCTATGGAATGGAATGAATTGGGCTCTTTGGGTTAATGAACCATCGAAGATAAGGGAAGCAAATCATAAGTGGCATCAATCATTTATCGCTCGTGAATTTGGTTTTTTATATCCGCAGACATTAATTACTAATAATCCATACGAAGCTCGTCTATTTTGTAAAATGTTTGACCATGCGATTGTTAAGCCAGTTTTTACGAGTCATTTTGAGTCGAGTGATGGTTGGAAAATGATTTATACAAACCCTATCTCTTTTGATGATTTGAGGATTAATGATTTAGAATTAGCGCCGGCTACTTTTCAAGAATATATACCAAAGAAGATTGAATTACGGGTTACTGTTGTAGATAAAAAGGTTTTTGCATGTGCTATTGAATCTCAGGCAAACGAAAAAACCAAGGATGATTGGAGGCATTATGATTTAGACCATACGCCCCATTACCCATTCAATCTTCCTGATTATATTAAAGAGATGTGTATTAAAATTGTAAATTATTATGGCTTGAAATTTGGTGCTATTGATCTTATTTTGACACCTAAGGATGAATATTATTTCCTTGAATTGAATCCTAATGGTCAGTGGGCTTGGATTGAAAATATAACAGGCCTTCCTATTTTCTCAGCTATTATCGATTTGTTATTTAGTAAAGAATAGAAGTAAGGCTGAAATTATTTGTAATTTCTGCTTTTTATTTATATAATTCAACTATTATGACTCAGTTGTTAAAAAATAAAGTTGATTCGCACTTATTGAAGAAAGCTTGGGATTTAGATCAACAAGCACTTTTTTTAGCTGATAAGAAAAGGAAAAATAAACTTTGGGTTAATTCCTTATTAATTTGTCGGAGATTACTTCGTAAATATATCGAGAAGAGTCCTGAGAATTTACAAATTTTGTCTAAGATTTATTTAATATATTTACATCAGGCTAAATTTATTTTAGCAAAAAAATATTTAGATTTAGCGAATAAAAAGCAAAATAATGATTCAATTATTTTATTTAATTATGGAAATTATTATCGTGCTCTGAATAAATCTAGATTAGCCATTAATTATTATAAGAAAGCGATAAAGTTGAGTAATGAGAAGATATTTAAAGATGAGCTTAAAAGATATTTGAAAATTTTAAAATCAAAATAAAATACTTAATAGCTTATTTATTAAGTGAGTTAATACGAATTAAGATAATGTAAATAGTAAAGTAAGAAAAAAATAAAAAATAAATGCTATAATGATAACAAAGAAAACAGCAGAATATATGAATAAAAAAATTGCCAGCTTACGCCACTAAATATACAATAAAGTCAGCTCGAGGGGAGCTGATTTTTTAATTTAACAGTTTAGTGAATTTTTTCTATCAATTCAATTGCTTGTTTAATACCGTTTAAATTGTTATGATAAAATTATATAGGAATATAAACTATGTTCAAATTAACGCGAAATGTCAGTAATCCGATCTTATCACCAGATAATAATTTACTTTGGGAACGTGAAGGTGTTTTTAATCCTGGGGTAACTAAATTTGGTAAAGAGATATATCTCTTATACCGAGCTGTTGGTGAGCAAGAATCATATATTTCACATTTTGGTTTAGCCAAAAGTAGTGACGGGATACATTTTCAACGAGTTTCATCAGAGCCAGTTTTTGGCCCGAAAGAGATATTTGATCAATGGGCAACTGAAGATCCGAGGGTTACAAAAATCGGTGACGATTATTATGTTACTTACGTAGCGGTAGCAAAACGTATCATGAAAGACGGGCAATCGATTGAACGTTTTTTGCCATTAGAAACCACAACCGCATTGCTAAAAACAGTCGACTTTTTGTCTTATGAAAATTTAGGTATTATTTCTCCACCAAATTCCGATAATAAGGATATTGTTCTATTTCCGCGTCAGATTAATGGACGTTATTATATATTACATCGACCTAATTATTGGTCACAAGAATGGTTTGCAGGACCCTATGAAAAGTATATAAACGAGGGATTACCTTGTGACGTTAAAAATTTACCGGAAATTCCTGGTATTTGGATTGCCTCGTCGCTTAATTTAAAAAACTGGACCGATCACCGCTTATTAATGTCACCATCACACCGTTCAATCGCTAAAATTGGCCCAGGTGTTCCACCGATCGAAACTAGCGATGGTTGGCTAGTTATATATCAT
>PFPO01000035.1 GCA_002793075.1 Candidatus Komeilibacteria bacterium CG_4_10_14_0_2_um_filter_37_10 | reverse complement strand
ATGGACAAGTTTATTTTGGTAAAGTTGTTAGCGAAGGCAGTAAAGAAGTTGTTTTGAAGGACATTTATTACTTACAGGTAGTACAAAGACCCTTACAGACAACCGAAACTGGTAACACCCAAGTAGCGCAGGATCAGCAACAGACTCAACAAGAGTTGTCCTTGGTCAAGTTAGGTAATGAATTGCATGGACCAGTTGATGAGATGACTATCAATGCCGCTCACATCTTATTTACTGAGAAGCTTAAGTCTGATTCAAAGGTTATTGATGCTATTAGTAGATACGTAGCAGAACAGAACGCAGCTGCAACAAAATAGTTGATTTTTACAGTAAAGTTTTAAACAGCTCCATACCATTACGGTACGGAGCTGTTTTTTTATCGTCGAACAATATAAAATCAATATCAGAGAGACGATAATCCGCCTTTGGCGGATACGGAGAACACTATAAAATCAATATCAGAGAGACGATAATCCGCCCCGTCAGACGGAGCGAATGAGCCACATCCCATTTGTCACACCCTTTCTTTAACCTGATTTCCTGATATCCCGGTATCCCGACCCCAGCGCTAGCTCAAACCCCGTCTTGTCACACTGGACCAGGATCCAGTGTCCAGCACATATTTTGTTAGCATTATGACTTAACGTAAAATAAAAACAATTTGGAGCTGGTTTCCAGCCTGCGCTGGAAAGACAATACTTTGTTTGTTAGCGCTAGCCCAATTCCAGTCTGTCATTGCGATCCACCGCGCCAAAGGCGGGTGGAGAAGCAATCCAGAGCCCGAGCATCAGGCTCAAATCCCGTATGTCTTACCGTACCACTACCTCTTTGTCACTTCGAACGAATACGCCACCCGCTGCGCCAAAGCGCTAGCGTGGTGGCGGGCAAACCACGTTTGTCATCCAATTAATCAGATTCCCCGATTTCCTGATATTCTGAGTTTATCATTAACCATAAAGTATAAAGTGGTACTTGCCACTTTACGGTTTGTAAAAAATAAGATATAATTATTTTGAAGGAGTAGGGTGTGGATATCTTACTTCCTTCAGCTGAAGAACTATATCTTAATTTATTTGTTTTAGCTTGGCCGAACTACCCCCTATGACGTATTTGAAAATTGGCGAATTAGCCAAGGAGGTCGGTTGTCTGCCATCAACCATACACTTCTATACCCAAGAAGGTCTTTTGCAGGAAGTCAAAAGAAGCCGTGGTGGTTACCGACTATATGATCCGGTAGAGGCGCCTAAGCGATTGCGTCAAATTTTTAATTTGCAAGAAAAAAAACGTTGGCGTATTGAAGAAATAAAAAAATTATTTAAATAGTTATGCAAAATTACGAGGGCGAAATTAAAAAAATTATTCGACCATTTCGCGGTACGACACCGTATTTGGTCAAGCCATCTAAGGTAGTTGGTTGGCCTCTAGCACAGCGGCCAAAAGAAAACAGCAAGGTACTGAGATTTATTCATAATTTACTATTTTAATCTCAGTCTTGGAAATATTGGTTTTTTTTGCTAAGATAGTAATACTGTCTTAGTTTAACTATATTTGTATGATGATAAATTTTCCCAAGAATGAAGAGGAAATATTAACTTGGTGGGAAAAAAATAGTATTTTCGCTCAAAGTATCAAGAAGTCAGCACCCGCTGGCAATTTTGTTTTTTTTGAAGGACCACCGACAGCCAATGGTAAACCAGGGATTCACCATGTTTTAGCTCGTGCCTTTAAGGACGTTTTACCCAGGTTTAAAACCATGAACGGTTTTCGGGTGGAGCGCAAAGCTGGTTGGGATACTCACGGATTACCAGTCGAGTTACAGGTGGAGAAGAAGCTGAAGATTTCGGGCAAGCCAGATATTGAGAAGTATGGTATTGCTAAGTTTAACCAAGAGTGTCGCCAGAGTGTTTGGGAATATCAAGAAGAGTGGGAGAAATTAACTAAACGCATTGCTTTCTGGTTAGACCTGGAACATCCCTATGTCACTTATGAAAATAATTATATTGAGTCATTGTGGTGGATTTTTCAGCAAATTCATCAGCAAGGACTGGTTTATTTGGGACACAAGGTAGTACCGCACTGTCCGCGTTGTGGTACCGCTTTGTCCAGTCACGAAGTGGCTCAAGGATACAAGTTGGTTAAAGAAAACTCTGTTTATTTAAACTTTAAATTGTTGACCGGTAATGCGTTGGTAAAGAGTGGCGATATTGTTTTGGCTTGGACGACAACTCCTTGGACCTTACCGGGTAATGTGGCTTTGGCGGTTGGTGAAAAAATTGAGTATGTAAAGATACTTTATCAAGAAAAAAACTATATTTTAGCTAAAGATCGTTTAAGCATCATTCCTGGCGAGTATCAAATATTAAATAGTTTCCTGGGCGCTGATTTAGTTGGTTTAACCTATCAGCCCTTATTTAATATTGCCGCCATTCAACAGTCTGGACAAAAGTCTTATTATATTACGGATGCTGATTTCGTGACCACCGCCGATGGTACTGGCGTGGTGCATACGGCCGTTATGTATGGTGATGATGATTATCAGTTGGGTGAAAAAATTGGTTTACCCAAAGTTCACACAGTAGGAGAGAATGGTTTATTTACTGATGATTTAGTCGCTTACGATTTAGCTGGTCGTTTTGTTAAAGATCCGGCAACGGAGAAGATAATTATTGATTATTTACAAAATAACGATCTACTTTGGCGACAGGAGGAGTATGAACACGACTATCCTTTTTGTTGGCGCTGTGATACGCCGCTACTATATTATGCTAAAGACTCGTGGTTTATTCGTATGTCTGACCCCGCGGTCAAAAGCAGATTATTAAAAAATGCCGCGACAATTAATTGGGTTCCTCAGCATATCAAAGAAGGTCGTTTTGGTGAATGGTTAACCGGCGTCAAAGATTGGGCCATATCGCGCGAACGTTATTGGGGTACGCCACTTCCGATTTGGATTTGTGACCAGTGTCAAGAACAAAAAGTAATTGGCAGCATCAAGGAACTTCAGGAATTTGCCAGTGAGCCGTTAGCCGACAATATTGATTTACATCGTCCAGCTATTGATCAAGTATTTTTACGATGCCCGCATTGTGCTAGCGGCAAAATGAGTCGCGTCAAAGAGGTAATGGACTGTTGGTTTGATTCTGGCGCTATGCCTTTTGCCCAACACCACTATCCCTTTGCCAATCAAGAATTAATCGATCAAAAAATACAATATCCAGCCAATTACATCAGTGAAGCCATCGACCAAACACGCGGTTGGTTTTATACATTATTAGCCATCAGTAGTTTATTGGATAAGGGCAGTAGTTATTTAAACGTTATTTGTTTGGGTCATATCAATGATAAGTTTGGTCGTAAAATGAGTAAGTCCAAAGGTAATATCATTGACCCCTGGCAAGTTATTGATCAGTTCGGTGTTGATGCTGTTCGTTTGCACCTTTATACTATTAACCAGCCAGGTGAAGGAAAGAATTATGACTTAAAAGATGTGCAGAGTGTTTTTCGGCAAAATCTGATGATCCTTTGGAATGTTTATGAATTTTACAGTTTATATGCCGCGAAAAGCAGTGTCATTAAAAGGCCAAAGCCAACCAATGTTTTGGATCAATGGATTTTGGCATGTTTGGATCAGTTGATCACTAATGTCACCACAGCACTAAATGAATATCATGTGTATGAGGCCGCTCGCGAAATACCTCTTTTGATTAATGATTTATCTACTTGGTATCTGCGACGCTCGCGTGATCGCTTTAAGAGTTCGGAATCAGCTGAGGCTCTGGCGACGCTGGAATTTGTTTTGTTGACGCTCAGTAAAGTAATGGCGCCGTTTACCCCTTTTATCGCCGAACATTTGTATCAACAGGTAAGTGGACTGGACTATAGTCAGGCCAACAATTCTGTCCACTTAGCCACGTGGCCTGAGCTGGTGCCTGTTGAGGAAACGGTAATAGCAGAAATGAGTCGCGTGCGGAAATTAGTGGAGCTGGGTTTAGCTGCTCGTGATCAAGCTGGTATTAAAGTTCGGCAACCGCTTAATGCTTTGTTGCTACCAGCAGATCAATACTTGTTACCAGCGGAATATCAATCAATTGTGCAAGACGAATTAAACGTTAAGAATATTATTTGGTCTGACCAGGTACAAGTAGTAACACTTGATGTGGAGATAACGCCAGCTTTGCGAAAAGAGGGTTATCAGAGAGAATTAATTCGTCAAATCAATAGCTTGCGTAAAAAAGCTGGTTTGACTATTGCTGATCAAGTTATTTTGTACTGGCAAACAACAGACAGTGATATGCAAGAGTTATTATCTGACGAGTTGGCTCGGTGGCGTCAGGCTGTATTGGTGTCGGAGGTGCAAGTCGGAGAAAATCAGTCTGGATTGGTGACCGCCGAAGTTATCATCGCCGATAAAAAGATTATTCTAACGCTAATCAAAAAATAAATTAATGTCTTATTGCCAGGAGCAAGTTATTATCCTGAACAAAAAAACAATTACCAATGGTGATCGTTGGTATTCGCTATTAAGTGCTCGTCTTGGTCGGATTAATGTTTTAGTAAAAGCGGCAGCTCGGACCAGCAGTAAATTAGCTGGCCATTTAGAGATTGGTCGTAAGTCTAAGGTATTATTAGTACAGGGTAGTCGATTTCAACGTTTAGCCGGTGCCCAATTATTATCGGCCTATCAGGAGCAAGATTGTGATTGGCAGCAGCTATATTGGCGCCGTAAGGGCTTGTTACTTGCTGAGCAATTGGTATTGACCGCCGAAGAGGGCAAAGAAATATTTGTCGTTCTTGATAGTTACCTGACATTATTGGGCGATCAAGAAAAAAGAAAAAATATTCCTATTTACTACTGTTTATTACAAGCGCATTTACTGACTTGGCTTGGTTGGTCCGCAACGACGGAAGAATTAGCACAAATTAATGATATTGAATGGCAAACATTATCAGCACAACAGCGAGTGATTTTATCCAAATTAACCAATTTATTTTTTCATCGGCAACTTTCTTGGTCGCTGAAGTTAGATTGGTTAAAGAAGATTGATTGCCCGGGTGCGTCATTTGCCACGTTGAACAAAATGGTGGATAATTATTATAGATATAATTTAGTATAAACGTATGAATAGCAGCCGAATTATTGATTTACGCCAACAACGACGAATAAAACCGCAACCAGCGATGCGTATTAACCGTCCTAATATTTCTTCGCAACCACAACAACACTCGCGGCGGAATCCTTTTTTTGTATTTCTTGGATTGTTTATTATTTTTGTAGCTTTGGCCGTATGGTTTGGTTTGGTTGACCAAGGCAGTGGTGAAAGTTCTTTGCAGCTGGCTTTTGCCGGTCAGACAGAAGTAACGGCTGGTGAAGAAATAATTTTTAAGATTAAGTATCGCAATTTAGATCGCGTAGCATTGCAAAATATGAAGATGACATTGATTTATCCTGAGGGTTTTTATTATGTTTCTTCTTCGGTCTTACCACAAAATGATGGTAAGAACTATTGGTCGTTGCCCGATTTAGCACCCGGTGAGTCAGCTTTTTTAGAAGTTAAGGGCCTAATAACTGGCAAACAAGACGAGACTAAAGAAATCAAAGTACGGACCGATTACCAGCCAGCTAATTTTTCCTCAGATTTTTCCGTCGAGGAGAAGATGTTAGTACATATTAAAAAGGTAGCTGTGGATTTGTGGTCTGATGCTCCTAGTGAGATTTTACCCGGTGGCGGTTTATTTATTAAATTGCATTTACTGAACAATCAGAAGGACGCTTTCCCCATTCGCGTCGTTATCCAAAAACCAGAACAGTATTTATTAAGTGATTCTGATCCCAAGCTTACTGGCGATCGTTGGGAGTTTAACGAGATAGTTCCGGGTCAAGAACAGTTAATATTACTCAATGGCGAGTTACCACCGACTGTGCCAACCAAGGAATTATTGATTAAGATCATAGCTTATAAAATAAATAATGGACAGGAAACGGTTTTAGATCAAGAGAATATTTTAATTAAAATTGTCCAGCCGCAAGTAGATGTCAATTTACAATATTTAGACAACGAGTCTTCAGGGATCGTAGCTTGGGGTCAAACAATTCCTTATCAGATTGTGATTACCAATAAATCAGATTATATTTTGCACGACGCCAAAGTAATATTGTCCCTCAGTTCTAAAATGATTAATTGGCAAGGGTGGCAGGATAGCCAGGGCATTGTGAAGGATGGCGATAAAATAATCTGGAGTAGTGATCATCCGCAGATTGGTCAACGGCTAAAGGAATTTAAGCAAAATGATAAGATAGTTATCAATTTAAATGTCCAACTACAAACAGCACCGATCGATGCTAATTCATTTACGACAGCGGATTTAACGGTTCAAGCAGTAGCGAAAATTGAACAGATGATTAATGGTGAAAATTTTGTGCAAACCAGTCAAGCTAGCCGTCTGATCATTAATCAAAACGGTGAGTTATCCCTGAAGGTTTTATATTTTGATGTTGCTGGTAAACCCCTCGGCAGTGGCCCCTTACCACCGCAAGTAAATAAGGAAACAACTTATCAAGTTGAGTGGTATTATTTTGCTGGTATGGCAGCCACACAGAACAATAGTTGGACAGCCAATCTGCCAGCCACAGTACAATTTGTCAGTGTTTTGGCAGGATTAGCGCCACTAGTTGATCAGCAGACCAGAAGAATAACCATTCCTTTAGGCAACTTGTCTGCGGAGCAGAAAGTTCAAGGTTCGTTCAAAATCACATTAAAGCCACTAGCAGAACAAGTTGATCAGATCGCACCGTTATTAACCAATATTAATTTGTCTATTAATCAGCAATGGGAAAAGAAATATGCTGATATGGATAGTTCTTTGCCATTAGACCTTGGTGCTAGTGGTAAGGGTCGGGTGGTGAAATAGATGTTATTAGATAATTTTAAATTATATTTACAGTTGCGTGATCGTAAGGATCAATGTTTTTGGCCACTGGTGCAGATAACGCCATCCTGGTTATCACCTAATTTAATCACCGGACTACGATTTTTTTTAACTTTCATTATTTGGTGGCTATGGTTTTTGTATACTGATCCGTATTTTGTCCAGCCAAAATGGTTTTGGCTAGCAACTATTATATTGATTGGTTTGGGATCATTTACTGATTTTTGGGATGGCGCTTTAGCCAGACTAAAAAATAAGATAACAATCTTTGGTGAATACTTTGACCCGTTGGTGGATAAATGGTTTTCTTTACCGGCTTTTTTTATTTTCGCGTATTGGTGGCCATATTTATCGGCTATTTATTGGATTGTTGATTTACGAGTTTTTCTCATGCTGTTGATTGTTATTAAAGCTTTATTCAGAAAAAATGAACGTTACAATTTTTTGTTACAACGATGTTATATCATATTTTCTTTTATCGCCTATTTAATCATTGTTATTAATTTAGGTTGGCAGTTGTTTACTCATTTTAATCTGTAGGATGAATAATTTTTTTAAATTACAATTTAAGTCGAAAAAAAGTAAAGCTCGCTGCGGGATCTTAAACACTGCCCACGGATGTTTAGCAACGCCTTTTTTTATGACTATTGCTACACGGGGAGTAGTAAAAAGCGTTACCACTGCAGATTTACAGCGCCTAAAAATTCCTATTATTTTGGCTAATACATACCATCTTTTTTTACGACCCAGTTTAAAGATATTGAAGCGCGCTGGTGGCTTACATCAATTTATGAATTGGTCTGGTCCGATTTTAACGGACTCGGGGGGATTTCAGATTTTTTCTTTAGACGGCGAAGTAAAGAGAAAAGGTATTAGTCAGCAAGAAATCAAAGTTGATCGTTTGTTGACTGATCAAGGAGTAGAATTTGTTTCTTATTTAGACGGTAGTAAACATTTTTTTTCACCAGCCGATGTTATTCGTGCACAGAAAATTATTGGTTCGGATTTAATGATGGTACTTGACGAATGTGTGGCTTACCCGGCCAGTTATGAGGTGGCTAAAAAAGCTGTTGATCGCACCTTGCTTTGGGCCGAGAAAAGTATCAAAAGTTATCAGGCTCAAAAAATTGTTCGTCAGAAATTATTTGGCATTGTTCAAGGATCAACATTTTCAGATTTACGTTTACTTTGCGCCCGAGAACTTGCCAAAATGAACTTTGCTGGTTTAGCCATTGGCGGTTTAGCAGTTGGCGAAAAGAATGAACAGATGTATCAGATTTTAGATGAGTTACAAGATGTTTTGCCAGTAGATAAACCACGCTACTTAATGGGCGTTGGTTATCCGGATAATATAGTCGCAGCAGTAAAAAGAGGAGTGGATATGTTTGATTGCGTGATTCCCACACGGGAGGCTCGCCACGCGCGTCTTTATATTCGTCTAAATCAGAGGGTATCAAAAATTAATAATTATTATCAAACTATCAATTTGAACAATGCCGCCTGGGCTTTAGATAAAAAGCCCATCAACAGCAAATCAGTAATTCCCGAATTATGTCAGTATTCTTTAAGTTACTTACATCACTTATTTAAAATTAATGATCCCTTAGCTTTACGTTTAGCAACTCTGCACAATATTGAGTTTTATTACAATTTGATGAATGATATTAGAGTCAGCATCAAAAAAGGAGATTTATAACGATGAACTACATTTTCTTAATTATGGGTTGCGTATTTTTATTACTTAGTTGGTTAATGCGTAGCCGTTTATTGGCTTTTGACACTTTTCCCAACGAGGAGCAAATAATGAAACAGGTAAAAAGACAACTTGATTATTATACCCAGTTAATATTTTGGTTGGGTTTGATTACTATTGCATTTTCGGTAGTTGTTTATTGGTGGCCGATACTTGTTTATTGGTGGCCATTATTTATTTTACTTTACTACTTGATTTATTATCTCTATCATTCAAAAAAATAATGATTAATGATATAATTGTCTTATGCTGAAACAAGCTGAGATTATTTATATTGGACGGGTTTTAATTTACGACTATGTAAAGAAATTTGTTTATTTCCCTTTTTGGTGGTACACACAAGGTTTGGTGAATACTTTACGCAGTGCCGCGCGGAGTTTAACAGCAGCGAACAATCGTTTATCAATTTCTATTTTATTGCGGTATTGGTTCAAACCAATGTATGGTCAATATGATACGGCTGGTAAGCTGATCAGTTTTTTTATGCGCACAGTACAATTATTATGGCATTTATTATTGATGTTAATTTGGTTGTTATTGTTGGTAGCTACTACAATTTTTTATTTATTATTACCCCTTGGTATAATTTACCAAATTATTTTTTAGTTCCATGTCGAATAAAACTATTCAATTAGAGGGTCGGACGCTAGCTTGGAAAAAAAGTTTTTCGCGAGTATCGGTTTTAGCTGATCAAATTTCCCAAATAATAAACAGTATCATTCAGGGGTTACTGATCGTGTTAAGCCTGGCTGGTCTGATATCTTTAGCGCTTAATATATATCAGTTTTATAGTACCGGTCAGGACTATTTATTAGCTCAGAATTGGAATTTTAATTTATTAAATATTTTTTGGTGGTCATTATTAGGAGACCTTTTTTTATATTATTGGTGGCAACTAGAAAAAGGTGAACGACAGAGAGTATTGGTGAAGGGTAAGGTGTCACCCGTGAAAAAAAAGAAAGAAATAGATATTAGTCGTTCATTTTCCCAGGCGACGATTAAGGTTTTAGCTAATTCTTTTTATACTGCCCTACGCGATGGCGGTAGCGCTATTCAACCGATTCATATTTTTGTTTCTTTACTAAAAGATGAGGAGATTAATGTTATCTTGATCCGTCTTGGTGTTGCCGCTAAAAAAATTAGAGAAACAATTTATCAGGTGATCAAAACCGATGGCATCGTGACAGTTGGTGGCTTAATGAATTTAGATGAATTGGCTAATGATGTTGTTTTGCAAGCTTACATGTTGGCTTATGAACGACGGCAAACTAAAGTAGAGGTACCAGAGTTATTAGCAGCGACATTGCAGTATGCGCCGGTGGTAAAAGACATTCTTCTGGATTATGGTATTAATCAGGAAAAGATTGATAATGTTATTAGTTGGATCAGAATTCAGAGATCATTGAAAGAACGTTACGAACGTTTTCGTTATAAAGCAGGATTTAAACCCAAGGGATCTATGGATCGCGCAATGACAGCTATCGCCACACCAACGTTAGATTTATTTTCTGATGATTTTACTACTCTGGCGAAGAGTGGATATTTTGGTTTATGTGTTGCTCGCGAAAGAGAAATAGAGACCATCTACCATATTATTGAAAGCGGTGGTTCGCCTCTTTTAGTTGGTGATTCTGGCGTGGGAGTTGATACTGTGATTGAGGGCATAGCCAACGCTCTAGTTGCCGAAGAAGTACCGCTTATTTTGCAAGATAAAAGATTTATCTCTTTACACGTTTCTAAACTAGTAGCAGGAACGACTTATGACGGAGAATTAGAAGAAAGGGTAATGCGCATTTCTCAAGAAATATTAAGAGCTGGTAATATTGTTTTATATATTAATAACATTCATAATTTAGTTGGTGTCTCTACTGCTGGTCGAGGCAATGTCGATTTAGCTGATGTTTTTACCGAGTCTTTGATCAAAAGAGGCGTTTTATTATTTACTTCCACCAATCCGCGGGATTATGCTAAGTATGTGGAAAATAGTGCCTTAGCAGGGGTGTTAACAAAAGTAGATATTAAAGAGCCAGAGGAAAATCAAGCCATTCAGATGTTAGCCGCTAATGTTAGTAGTGTGGAAAGCAATAACCAAGTATTTTTTAGCTATGAGGCTTTAGAGCAAGCAGTAAAATTATCCAAACGTTATTTGCCTGATCAGAAATTACCCCGTAAAGCTATGGAAATTATGAATGAAGTAGGGGTTCGAGTGCGTAATAAGAGGGGTAGTCGACAGTTAATAACAGCTAATGACGTAGCAGAGTTGGTGTCGGAAAAGTCTTCAATACCAGTAACCCAAGTGTCTGTTGATGAATCAGAGAAATTATTAAATTTAGAAAAAATTATTCATGAACGGATGGTTAATCAGGAAGAAGCGGTGAGTGCTGTTTCTTCCGCTTTGCGCCGGGCGCGGGCTGAACTACGAGATGCAAAAAAACCAATTGCTAGTTTTTTATTTCTAGGACCAACCGGTGTTGGCAAAACTGAATTGGCGAGAACTGTAGCTGCCGTTTATTTTAATAATGAAAGTAATATGATTCGTTTGGATATGTCGGAGTATCAAGAAAAAAGTAGTATTGGGAGAATGTTAGGTGCGCCGGGTAGTGATCAGGGTGGCTTTTTAACCAACGCCGTGCGTCAAAAACCCTATGCGATATTACTTTTGGATGAAATCGAAAAAGCGAGTCCAGAAATATTAGATATTTTTTTACAAGTGATGGATGACGGTCGTTTAACTGATGTCACTGGTCGCACTGTTGATTTTACCAATCTAATTATCATTGCCACTTCCAACGCCGGTACTAATTATATTCAGGATCAAGTAACGGCCGGCGTTCCTTTAGAGCAAATCAAAAACGCTTTGTTAGAAAAGGAATTACGTCCATATTATCGACCAGAATTTCTTAATCGCTTTGATAATATTATTGTTTTCAAACCATTAACACAGGAACACATTGAACAGATAGCTACTTTGTTATTAAAAAAAGAACAACAACGTTTGGCGGAAAAAGGTATTTATTTAGAGCCTACCAAAGAGGCAATATTAGAATTGGCACATTTGGGTTTTGATCCGAAGTTTGGTGCCCGACCACTGAAACGTGTTATTCAGGAACGGGTACAAAATGCTTTGGCTAATTTTTTATTAACCGGCCAGATTGACCGTCGAGATAAGGTTATTTTTGAAGCCGGTGGGCAGATTAGGATTGAAAAAGCCGTAAGATATTAATTGATTTGCCAACCCCGCGGGTTGGTGCTAAATTAGAGTAATAACAGGGTTATTAAATAATAATCTTGTTTTTTTATGACTAAGGTTAGGATTTTTCAACCAGATAGTTACTATCATATTTTTAATCGTTCTCTTAATAAAAAAATCATATTTCATCAGGAAAAGGACTATGATCGTTTTTGTATCAAGGTAGCTAACTACCAAAAAAAGTATAAAATTCGCATTATTGCCTATTGTTTTTTACCCAATCATTATCATTTCTTGATTTTGACCCCTGGGGTCGGAAACTGCAAAATTAGTAAGTTTATTTCCGATTTATCCAACTCCTACGCTAGATATTATAATATCACCCGCCAAAGGAATGGCTATGTTTGGCAGGGCAGATTCAAAAGTAAGAGAATACGATCAGAACAATACTTATGGACTGCAATTCATTACATTAATACCAATCCAATTAAGCACAAAATAGTGAGTTCTATGCGTGATTGGCCTTATTCATCGCACCAACCCGCGGGGTCAATAAAATTTGCCAAAAAACCAATATTTTAGTAAAATATAATAAATAATACTAAATTAATCTATTTTATGAACAGCAGTAATTCAATGGAAAAAGTTGTTGCCTTGGCTAAACGCAGGGGCTTTATTTTCCCCTCTTCTGAAATATATGGTGGCTTATCAGCGGCTTATGATTATGGTCCTTTGGGGATAGAACTTAAAAATAATATTAAAAAAGCTTGGTGGAAAAAATTTGTTCAGCAAAGACCAGATATGTTCGGTTTGGATGCCGCTATTATTATGCACCCTAAGGTTTGGGAAGCATCTGGGCATATTGCCAATTTTTCCGATCCCTTAGTAGATTGTAAAAAATGCCGTCGTCGTTTTCGGGCTGATCATTTATTAGCACCTAGCGCCTTGTCACCGCAATATGACAAAGAAAAGAGGATTGATTTGGTTGATTTACGCTGTCCTGATTGCGGTGGTGAGTTAACTGACCAACGTCAATTCAATTTGATGTTTAAGACTTTCATGGGACCAGTGACGGAAGAGGCTTCTGCTGTTTATTTGCGACCAGAAACGGCTGGTGGTATTTTCACCAATTTTAAAAGCATTACTGAAACTATGCGCGCCCGTTTACCATTTGGTATCGCTCAAATTGGTAAAGCGTTTCGCAATGAGATTACGACGGAGAATTTTATTTTTCGTACTAGAGAATTTGAGCAAATGGAAATTGAATATTTTGTCCATGAAAGTGAATGGCATAAATACTTTTCCGAGTGGCAGATACAAATGCGTGAGTGGTGTCAATTATTAGGTATTAGGAAAGAAAATTTGATTGAGCACGAAATACCCGATGGTGAAAGAGCGTTTTATTCCAAGCGGACCATTGATTTTGAGTATCAATATCCTTTTGGTCAAAAAGAGTTGTATGGACTGGCTTATCGCACTGATTATGACCTCCATCAACAGCAGAAATATTCTGGTCAAGATTTGACTTATACGGATCCTATTACCAAAGAAAAATTTTTACCGCACGTTATTGAGCCATCATTAGGAGTCGACCGATCTTTCCTGGCCTGTTTATTAGAAGCCTATACAGAAATAGATGGTGGGCGTTCCACTACGACAGAAGCAATTAAAGACATGGAAGTAGTTCTCAAATTACCTTATGTTTTAGCACCAATCAAAATTGCCATTTTACCACTTTCCAAAAAGGAAAAATTAATTAATATTGCTCGCGAAATTCAGAGTAATTTAAATAAGAATTATTTTGTACAGTATGATGAAACCGGCTCCATCGGCAAAAGATATCGTCGCCAAGACGAAATCGGTACACCATATTGTTTGACGATTGACTTTGAAACGGTTGAGGATATGGCAGTAACGGTGCGTGATCGTGACTCCATGCAGCAAGAAAGAATTGCTATTAGTGAGCTATCAGAATATTTTGCTTGTAAGTTAAAAGATAATTAAATTATGCAAAAGATAGTCAAATTAAAAAATGGCGCCCAAGCTATTATTGCGGAACGTCCAGCAGTTAAATCAGTAGCCTTATTAGTCATGTTTCGGGTGGGTTCCCGTTATGAATCCCAAGAGCTCAATGGCATTTCTCACTTCCTGGAGCATCTTTTTTTTAAGGGTACGAAAAAGCGTCCCAATACTTTTATTTTAACTCAAGAACTAGATAAGATTGGTGCTAATTACAATGCTTTTACCAGTAAAGATTTTACAGGTTATTATATTAAAGTAGCGCAAGAGCAAGTACATACGGCTTTTGATATTTTAGCTGATATGTTAACCAATTCCTTGTTTGCCGCCGAAGAGATTAAACGCGAACGAGGTGTGATTATTGAAGAGATTAGAATGTATCGTGACAATCCCATTATGTATATTGATGATCTGATTGAACAATCAGTATATCAGGGACACAGCTTGGCTAATGACATTGCCGGACCAGAAAAAAATATTCGGCAAATGACGCGAAAGAAAATAATTAATTATCAACGCCAATATTATCATGGTAGCAATACGATTTTCGGTGTAGTTGGTCATATCAAAAAAGAGCAAGCTGTAAAAATGTTAAATCAATATTTTTCTGGACTGCGTCGCAATAAAAAGATCACCGTTAATAGCCCCTGGCAAACCACCCAAAAACAACCACGTTTGTTAGTTGATTATAAAAAAACCAAGCAATCACAACTATCATTAGCATGGCCTAGTTTTAGCAGAAAGCACCCAGATTATTTAGCCAGTGTTTTATTAGCTTTGATTTTGGGCGGTAATATGAGTTCTCGACTTTTTATTAATATTCGCGAACGTCATGGTCTATGCTATAGCATTAATAGCAGTGTTGCTGATCATCAAGACAATGGTTATTTTGAAATCCGCGCTGGTTTAAATCAAGATAAAATAGAGTTAGCGTATCAATTAATTATTCAGGAATTAAAAAAAATAAAAACTGAATCAATACCAATAGCGGAAATTAATAAAGCAAAAACTTATTGGCAAGGCAAACTAGCCCTGCAATGGGAGGATTCACTAGATTATTTGCATTGGTTAATGAAACAATATTTAGATTTGGGTCAGACGATGGAGTTTTCCGATCTCAAGAAAAAAATTAATAGCATAACCGCAGCTGACATTCAGCGGGTGGCTAATTATATCTTTCAACAGCAACGACTGAATTTAGCAGTGATTGGACCATATCGTACCAAAAAATATTTTAATAATCTAATTAATAAAGCAAGATTATGAAAAATCCCAAGACGGTCGTTGATATTTCGACCAACACTTTTATCAAGGTCGTTATTTTTCTTTTAGTTTTGGCATTCTTATACATGGTCCGGGAGGCTATTGTTTTAATCTTCATTGCTTTAGTAATGGGTTCGGCGCTTGATCCTTTTGTTGACTGGATGCAGAAACATAAGATCCCCAGAGGAGTGGGTTTGATTTTTTTGTACATTATTTTATTTGCCATTCTCAGCTCCTCAGTTATTTTGATTATTCCACCAATTACCACGGAGTTAAAATTAATTGCCAATGATTTCCCTCATTATTATTCCAAGGTGGTCGAGGGCTTTAATTATTTAACTACCAATCGTTCACAGATTGATGTGGCGGATCAGATGCAAGGCAGCATCGGTGCGTTAACTAGTAACTTGAGTCAAACAGCTAGTGGTATATTTTCTACTGTTATTGATATCTTTGGTGGACTCTTTTCCTTTGTTCTGGTACTAGTTATTACTTTTTATTTTACTGTTGAGGAAGATGCCATTAAGCGTTTTGTTAAGTCTGTTAGTCCCGTAGACAATCAGCCATATTTAATGAATTTGATCAACCGCATTCAAACGCGTTTAGGGTATTGGTTGCGGGGTCAATTGATATTATGTTTAGTAATTTTTTCTCTAACTTTTATTGGCCTGACCAGTTTGGGTGTTGATTACGCACTAGTACTAGCCATGATTGCTGGGTTAACAGAGGTCATACCATATCTCGGGCCAATTATCGGTGCCACGCCAGCGGTATTTTTAGCCCTTGCTCAGTCGCCACTCAAAGCCTTAATTGTGGTTTTGATGTTCGTGATCATTCAACAGATCGAAGCACATATCATCGTTCCTAAGGTTATGAGTAAATCTGTTGGTATTAATCCTTTAATCGTAATTATTGTGATGTTAGTTGGCGGCAAACTAGGCGGTATCCCGGGTATTATTTTAGCTGTTCCCGTGGCTTCTGGTATCTCTGTATTTTTAGAAGATGTCTTCTCTCATCGCGAGGGTACACCATTAATTGAAGAAACAGAAAAGAAAGATGCCTCAGGGTAAACTCTATATTATTGGTACACCGATCGGCAATCTAGGCGATTTGACAGCGCGAGCTAAAGAAATAATTAGTACTGTTGATTTATTATTATGTGAAGATACGAGGCATACTAGCAAATTATTGCAACATTTACAGATTAGTAAAAAATTAGTAAGCTGGCATCAGCATAGTAAGATTCAAAAATTGGAACAAATAAAACAATATGTCGTCGCTGGTTTACAACTAGGATTAGTCACGGACGCTGGTACGCCGGGCATCGCCGACCCCGGAGGTTATTTGGTTCAGGAATTAGTTAAAATTGGCTGTGAGATTGAACCAATTCCTGGCGTGAGCGCTTTAACGACCGCTTTGAGTATTTCCGGATTACCAACTGATCAGTTTATCTTTCTTGGCTTTTTACCTCATAAAAAAGGACGGCAAACAATGATTAAAGAAGTTGTCGCTAGTAAATATTTGGTTGTCATTTACGAGTCTGTTTATCGAGTACAGAAGCTACTGACGGAATTAGCTGTTGCGGGTTTAGCGGAAAATAGGAGAGTAGTGTTATGTAAAGAATTAACAAAAATGTTTGGCCAAGTAATTCGCGGTAGTTTGTCACAAGTTCAACAACAATTAACTAAAGAAATAATTAAAGGCGAATGGGTTGTGATTATTGAAGGATCGCACTCCGCCAACAAATAATATGGCTAATAAAAAATTTTATATCACCACACCAATTTATTATGTTAATGACGAACCACATATCGGTCATGCTTATACGACGATAGTGGCCGATGTTTTGTCACGCTATCATCGGTGGCAAGGCGACGCCGTTTTTTTCTTAACCGGTACCGACGAACACGGTGCTAAGGTAGCGGAGATGGCGGTGAAGAACAACATGACCCCCAAAGAATTTTGTGATCAAAACAGCGCTCGTTTTCGGGCGGCTTGGCAAATACTTAATATTACTAATGATTATTTTATTCGCACTACCGATCCTTTACACGAGCGGGCAGTGGTTAATATTTTTCAACAATTGTATGATGGTGGTTATCTGGAGGAACGAGAGTACCAGGGAAATTATTGTGTCGGTTGTGAAAAATTTTTAAATGATCGCGATTTGATTAATGGGCAATGCCCCGATCATAAGCGCGTACCAGAAGTGATTATCGAAAAGAATTGGTTTTTTAAGTTGGAACAATTTTTGCCAAAAATAGGGGAGTTAATTAAAGACGATCAGATTAAAATCCGACCAGAGAGTAGAAAAAACGAGGTACTGGGTTTAATCAAAGATGGCGTGTTAACAGATTTTTCTGTTTCCCGGCAAAAGAGTAAAGTAGCTTGGGGCGTGGAATTGCCTTTTGATCAAAATCAAGTTTCTTATGTTTGGGTTGATGCCTTGTCTAACTATATTACGGCTATTGGTTATCCGTTTCAAATGGACGATTTTAAGAAGTGGTGGCCTTGCGAAGTGCATTTGATGGCACAAGATATTCTCAAGTTCCATGCTGTTTATTGGCCGGCCATTTTATTAGCTTTGGGTCTTGATGTACCGCAGTCCGAATTTATTCATGGCTTTTTTACGATCAATGGTGAGAAGATGAGCAAGACTATTGGTAATGTGATTAAACCTCAGGAGCTTGTTGATCGTTTCGGTGCTGATGCTGCTCGTTATTTATTACTATCCCAATTTCCCTTTGGTCAGGAAGCAGATATTCGCGAAAATTTATTTGCTGAAAGATATAATTCCGATTTGGCTAATGGTTTGGGTAATGCCGTAGCGCGAATAACCAACTTGATTGAAAAAAATAAAATCAATATTGATTGGCAAGTTAAAATAGTTACCGGTGAACAGCAACTTATCTTTTCCGAATCTTGTCAGCAGTGGGAAGAGGAGCGTCGGATGGAATTTGCTCAGTACCGCTTTGATTTGGTGTTGGCTGCTATCAATCAGCGCTTGAAAAATAATATTGATACATTTTTAAGTGATAAGAAACCCTGGCAGATGGCAATGGGACCGGAGTTAGTTGAAGTTTTAAGTATTACTGCTTGCGAATTAAAATTAATAACCACTTGGCTACAACCGTTTATGCCACAAGTCACCCAACAAATTCTGGATCTTTTAACCGCCAAACAAATTGTTAAAGCACCAATTTTGTTTCCACGTTTAGAGCTAAATAATTAATTGTTAATAATATGCCCATTATTGACCTGCTGATTCTTATTATCATCGCCTCATTTATTTATTTTGGTTTTAAATCAGGTTTGATTTCGTCGTTAGGACGCGTCATTGGTGTTTTTGTTGGCGCTTTTATTGCTGGTCAATATTATTTAGAAATTGCTCCCTGGTTTGCGCAAATATCTTTTGCTAGTGAAACTCTACAACAAGTTATTGCTTTTATTGTACTATTTGCCTTATCTTCCCAGGTAGTTGGTTTGGTGTTTTATATGATTGATAAGATTTATGATGCTATTGCGATTATTCCCGGATTGAAAGCGATCAATCATTTAGCCGGAGCGGTTTTGGGATTTTTTGAAGGCGTTCTCGTTATTTCTGTCGTGATGTATATTTTTTATTTATTACCATTTTCCGAGGCTCTGGATACCTATATTTTAGAATCACAATTTATTCACTACTTTATTGCTATTTCTCAGGTCATCAGTCCTTTCATTCCCGATTCATTACAAGCACTAAGGCAGTTCATTTTTTAAATATTTATGCTTATTGACTCTCATGCCCATCTGGACTTTGAGGCTTATGCCAGTGATCGATCAGTAGTGATTGATCGTTGTTTGGCTCTCGGGATGAAGGTAATTAATGTTGGCTCCGAGTTAGCAACTAGTAAGTTAGCAGTGACTTTGGCTGAGCAGTATGATTCTTTTTATGCTTGTATTGGCTTGCATCCAATTCATGTTTTTGACGAAGAATTTATCAGCGCTGATTATCAGGAGTTAATCAAACAGCACAAAAGAATTGTTGCTATTGGCGAAACAGGTTGTGATTATTTTTATCTAAAAGAAAAAAGTAAAACTATTGAGGAGATTAAAATTAAACAAAAAGAGGTTTTTGTTCAGCATATTAAATTAGCACAAAGTAATAATTTGCCACTAATGTTGCATGGTCGTAATGGTCAGGATCAGCCCCAAGCATATCAGGATATCATTAATACTTTGCGCGAGTATGATTGTCACGTTGGTTTGATTCACTGTTTCGGTGGTAATCAAGATGAAGCCCAACAATTTTTAGAGCAAGGCTTTCATCTTGGTTTTACGGGCATTGTTACTTTTACCAAGAAAGCAGAGCAACTGCAGTATTTAGCCAAAACCATACCCTTGGATAAAATGATTATTGAAACAGACAGTCCTTATTTAACCCCTGAACCTTATCGCGGTGAGCGCAATGAGCCGATCAGGGTTGCTGAGGTGGCACGAAAGGTTGCCTCTTTGCGGGGGATGGGATATGATGAATTAGTGGAGCAAGTAGCTCATAATTCCTTCAAATTATTTAAATTATAATCACCTATGACTTTAGAATTTTTTGTTTTATTGGTTATTATCATTGCTGGTTTTGCTTTATTATTCTGGCGACTATTGAAAAATAAAACTGATCAAAGTCAAGATCAGTCTTTATTAATGCTCCAAAATCAAATTAATGAAATTGGTAAGAGTATTGATTTAAAATTAGGCGAATCGAATCGCGCCATGCAAAGTCAATTTGGCGAAACCGTAAAGATTGTCGAGAATGTAACGGAAAAATTAGTACGCTTAGATGAGACTAATAAGCAAGTCATTAATTTTACTGACCAATTACAACAGTTGCAAGATATTCTCAAAAATCCAAAGCAGCGCGGTATTTTGGGTGAGTACTACTTAGAAACAGTTTTGAAAAATGTGTTACCACCGCAAAGCTATCAACAACAGTACAAATTAGGGAAGGGTGATGATGGTAGTGACTTGATCGTGGACGCAGTTATTTTTGTAAAAGATAAAATTATACCAGTTGATTCCAAATTTTCTTTAGATAATTATAATAAAATAGCGGTAGAAAGAGATGAGACTGAAAGACTCAGGTTAGAAAAATTATTTAAGCAAGATTTAAAAAATAGAATCGATGAGACTAGTAAATATATTAGACCAGATTTGCATACCATGGACTTTGCCTTTATGTTTATACCAGCGGAAGCTATCTATTATGATTTACTGGTTAATCAAGTCGGTACCGTCAAAGTTAACACTCGTGATCTGATAGAATATGCCTTCAAAGAAAAGCACGTTATTATTGTTTCACCCACATCCTTTCACGCCTATTTG
>PFPO01000034.1 GCA_002793075.1 Candidatus Komeilibacteria bacterium CG_4_10_14_0_2_um_filter_37_10 | reverse complement strand
CTATATTTTTCTTCTTGTGTTGATTTTGGCATAGTTTTTGACATATAGCCCTAGTTTACTAGAAAGTGCAATATGTGTGTGCACATTACCATTATGTATTGACAGAGTGTGATAAATCAGTTATTATATAGACAATTCTTGAGTAGTGACTGATTCGATCGATTACGCAGAGGGCGTATTTTTTTTTCACGAAAGAGACAAATTATTTATAAATTACTTATGGAAATTAGAAATATTGCGATTATTGCTCACGTCGATCACGGCAAAACAACTTTGACCGATGCTTTGATGCGTCAAACTGGTATGTCTGATGACACTACTAGCATGGATAGTAATACACTGGAGCAAGAGCGTGGTATCACCATTTATTCGAAGAACACCTCGGTTATTTACAAAGACACCAAGATCAATATCGTGGACACTCCTGGTCACGCTGATTTTAGTTCGGAGGTAGAACGCATTTTGCGATCTATTGATTGCGTTCTTTTGTTGGTTGATGCGCAGGAAGGTCCGATGCCACAGACAAAATTTGTTTTAAAAAAATCTTTAGAGCTAGGCCTCAAACCGATTGTCGTTATTAATAAAATTGATAAACCAGCTGCCCGTCCAGAGGAAGTTAAGGAAATGATTTATGAATTATTTTTGGATTTAGGAGCTAATGATGAACAATTAGATTTTGCCACTATTTACACCATTTCCAAACAGGGTATTGCCAAGATGGATTTGGCCGATGAGGGAAAAGACTTAACGCCACTGCTAGATTTAATTATGGAAAAAGTTCCACCAGCGACGACTCAAGAGGCCGCTGATAAACCATTAGCCGCTCAGCCGTTCAATTTAGCTTATGATAATTTTTTGGGCCGTTGTGCTATTTGTCGTGTTTATGAAGGTAAGATTATCGACCAGCAAGATGTTTATGTTATCGATTCAACAGGCGTTAGTAAAAAGTATAAAATTACTAAATTATTTACTTATCAAGGACTGGTAAGAAAGGAAATACCAGAGGCCTTGGCTGGTGATATTGTAATGATTGCTGGTTTACGAGATGTTAATATTGGCGAAACGATAGCAGCTACCACTGATCAAAAGCCTTTACCGGCAATCAAAATTGACGAGCCAACTATTTCCTTAATTTTATTGGTTAATAATTCACCCTTCGCTGGTCGTGATGGTAAATTTGTTACCAATCGACAGATCAAGGAAAGATTAGAAAAAGAATTGGAAGTCAATGTTGGTTTGCGCATTGATTTTACTGATCCTAGTTTTTATAAAATATATGGTCGCGGTGAGTTACATATTGCTATTTTGTTAGAAAATTTACGCCGTGAAGGGTATGAGCTGCAAGTCTCGCAGCCACAAGTTATTATCAAAAAGATTGATCATGTTGATTGTGAACCATTCGAAGAGATAACTGTTGATGTGCCAGATAGTATGGCTGGTTCAGTAATAGATAAACTTTCTCGTCGTAAGGGCAGATTGATCAATATTACCAACCATCATCAACAAACTAGATTAATTTTTGAAATGCCCACTCGCGGATTACTTGGTTACCGCAATGAATTTATCGTTGATACACGCGGTGAAGGAATATTGTGCACTCATTTTTTGGATTTCAAACCGCACGTTGGTGCGATTGAAAGAACAGAACTAGGATCGATGATCTCCATGGCTTCAGGGAAAGCTTTGGCTTATTCATTATGGGGTTTACAAGACAGAGGTGAACTGTACATTGGTCCCAACACCGACGTTTATGAGGGTATGGTGATCGGTAATGCATCTAAGGGCGAAGATATGGCAGTAAATCCGATTAAGGGTAAAGCATTAACTAATATGCGCGCCTCTGGTTCTGACGAGGGTATTAAGTTAACACCAGTGAAAGAATTAACTCTCGAGGTGGGACTGAGCATTATGAATGATGATGAGTATTTAGAAGTGACGCCAAAAAATATTCGTTTGCGTAAACAATATCTAACGGAAGTAGAAAGAGTAAGAGCGCGAAGAAAGTAAGTTGATTTTTCAGACCAATTACCAAATAAAAAAGCGCCAGATTGACGCTTTATTTTTTATTTAATAGTTATTCTGATTGGTCCCGGGATTTTTTGTTTACTTAAAAAACTTTGAAGTTCTATTAGGTTGACTGTTGTGATTTCTAATAATATGAGCCGGTTTTGATCTTTACTTACTTCGTAAGTTTTGATGGTGTAGTAATCTTGATAAACTTGTTTTATTTCTTGTTGCAGTAATTTTTTCTCATTACTATAAAAGGAATAATGAATAGCTAGCAGGGAGTTACTAAGACCACTGGTGAAGATAGTTGATAGATCATTGTCAATGTCCAGGATTAGGCCAATGGCATTATTTTGGGTGCCAATTATCACTTGTTTTTTTTGTGGCCAAATAGAGCCCACGAGAAGAAAGAGAGTAATGATCACGACTAATGTTTTTTTCACGGTAACCTCTATATTAATAAATGAACGTTAATTATTAATTAGATTAACTCATTTGTTCTGTCCTTGTCAATGGACTTGGGTAATGTGCACACACATATTGCACTTTCTAGTAAACTAGGGCTATATGTCAAAAACTATGCCAAAATCAACACAAGAAGAAAAATATAGGTGG
>PFPO01000033.1 GCA_002793075.1 Candidatus Komeilibacteria bacterium CG_4_10_14_0_2_um_filter_37_10 | reverse complement strand
TAAAGATTATATTCCTATCGGTGATGAAATATTAGCCGGTCCCAATATTCAGGAAGATGATATAAATTTTATTGCCAATTTAAGTATTGATGATTTATGCACTATTCCTTTGTCAGAAGAGATTGCTAATAGAATACCTTTGCTGAGTAAATTTTTGCAACGCATTATTGAGCAATATCAAAATTATCAAAAAAGTCTAGAATTTTCTGAACAAGAAGATATCAAAAATCATTTAAGGACAACCAAGGATCATGATTTGTATCCCATGACCTTTAACTACAATCGTCCGTACCAGTTTAGTTTGGCGAGTGGAGTGGAAATAAAAAAGTTATTGCTGGATATTTTAACAAAAAAGTATGGTTTTGATTTTTGCAGTAGTGATTATCGATTAAAACCGCGACAGCTGTATGAGGGTAGTAAAAAAATACCGATTTTAAGAAAATGTATGGAAGTTGGTACGACTTTGATTGAGCAAGAAACACGGGAATATCAGGATTTGCCACGTTATCCGGAGCTACTGAATATTTTTAGTAAGATGGCGATCAATATTTTTGATCATGATGCACCGCAGACAGAATCAGTTAAAGATTATTTTCAGAGTTTTTGGTCAAGTCCGGAAATTCATTCATTGACTTCTGCTGATCGCGTCCGGATAACAAAGTATTTGACGAGCTTGATTGGCTGCGTCAAAAAATGTTGGGTTGATTTTGATCATGGAGCTGAGCGGAATAAATTCGTTCATTATGATTATACTAGCCATAATGACGGTTATGAATATTACCATTTAAGCGATGTTGTCTTTAGTGATAAAGGATTTGATGGTTATTTGGCATTGTCTGATTTAGAGGACTTGATTTTGTTTGGTAAAAAACATTTAGATAAAACAGCTTGCGGTCATTTGAGCAGTAATTATGGACAGATTTATAAGAATAATATAGATACTTTTAGGAGTGACTTAGTTAAGGAATCAGTAAATTCTGAACAAAATACCCTAGAATATTGGCAACAAAAAATTTTAACTTCCTATCTAGGCGCTCTGGAGTGTTTAAATTATTTGGATCAAAATCCTCAGTTGTTAACGACGGAACAATTCACGATATTAGTTGAACAAATTTTATTAAAGCATTATTTATCGCCGGCTGAGAAAGTTATTGGTCTCACTGGCTTAACTAAAAAGATTATTCATCTTAAGCGTTTACCGCCAGCACAGAGATTTGCTATTTTTGAAAAAAATTATCCAGAAACAACTAGTCAAGAATTAACGCAGTATTTTCATGAATGGTGTGCTAGTAAGGAGTGGTTAGGAGAAATTGAACAAGATCCACGCCAAGCAGCTGAGCAATACTATTATTATCTCTTGAGCACTGGCAATGCCCTCAAGATTCTGAAGACTCATGACAAGGACGAATCTAAGTTAACATTGTGGCAGAAAACCAATGCTGATTTAAGTGCTACTATTCAGCTTTCCATTAGTCGTCTATTTTTTGCTAATCAGTTCACAGAAGGTAGTGGCGAACAATCCCGCCAAAAATTTATTCAAAGACTATGGGAGCTTAATGGTTTGACCAGTACACCAAATGAAGCTCTGAGTCGTAGCCAGGAACAATTGACGAGTGCTGTTAATAATCACCTTTTTGATCAGAGTAATAAGCAAGACGAGAAGATTGATTTTTCTGCTCAGCAGTTAGATCAATTTGTTTTTGCCTTACTTTCTACTAGCAATCAACCCATTGATAGTTATTTGTTTAATTGCCCACAATATGATTTATCCCTGTTAATGTCTGAGCAAACACAGGAGTTATATTACAAAAAATTATTAGTTTATTATCAAACAGCTAGTGGTGAAGTAGAAAGAAATGCTCGGCGACAAGAGATTGGTCGACAATTGGATAGATTAATGGCCAAGAGATTATTTTTGAATTTGGATCAGGCTAGCGCTGGTCAACATTATTGGCAATGGCAGCTGAACAATTATTTATTTACACAGGTTAATGATCCTGATCGAGAGTATCAGGAGGATAATTTTTTAATGACTAATAAAAATATTAATCAGATGCGAGCGGAAGGAGTTGATACTTATGCCCTTGCTGAATACTCAGCGTTATTTCATAGTAATCAGCAGCAACAAACAAAGCTCGCTGCCGCCGCAGAGCAATGTTTAGATTTAATCAACGATAAGCAAAGAAAGAATAAAGATAAGAGTAAAAATTATCAATTAGAGAGGATAATAAACATTATTAAATCAGTTAGAGATTACCCGAATAGTTTATCATTTACCGAATTAGCGCCCACTGATACTGTTCAGTGGCAAGGATTACAACAGGAGCTGGATAAATTGATAGCTGATTTAGGAAGTATTAATAATGAAATAAGAAAAGGAGACAATGCTTATTATTCGATTGGTAATTTACATGACGCACTCTACGGTTGGCGAGAGAATATTAAAAGTCAAAGAAAGTACTTTCAACGTTTAGTGGAGTTTTATCGTGAGCCAGTTCTTGATGAGCGAGTAGTAAAACAGCAAATTATGACGGCTGAATATAATCAACGAAAAGCCCAGTTACCCGAGGAAATAGTTGCTGGTTTTACTAATAAAAAAATATTATATCTTTTAAACGAGCAACAAATAAAGGACTTTTATGCATTATTGCCAGTTGAGCAAAGAAAAGGTACCAGATTTGATGATTTGATGGCGCAAGAAAATAGTATTTACTCCGTCAAGTATCTTTTGCAACAAAGTAGTTATCGCGACGTTCCCGCATCACCAGCATTTATGGAGTGTGTACGAAATAACTCTCACCTGATTGATTGGTCAAGCGTTGATCAATATCAGCTAGCAGTTTTGTTAGATCGAGTTTATGGTTTGTATGGTGAATTAAATACCATCCCACCGTGTTTGCAAAAAGTCTTTGGTCCGGACTGGAACAAAGGAGAGGCAATTAAATTTGTTAGTTCAATAACACCAGAGCAAGTTTTGTCTTCCTTGCAAAGCGTAATGTGCGATCAACAAGGAGGTGCTTGGCAGGGCTCAGCAAGTATTAATCGCATATACTTATTATTACAACAAGCCGGTCTTGATGTTAGTGAGCGGCCAGGATCAGAAGCTAAAGATTTACGAGATGAAAAGAGCAGTGTCGTTAAGATTGCTGGCGGTAATAATAATTTTCAATTTACTGCCGAGAAAAAAGAAAATTATTTAAAGAACAAAGATCAATATTTAGATTACGCTGATTTGGAAATTAACTCGGTACAAGGAAGAAACAAAAATAATGTTTATGCCCTGCGTTATTATTATGAACAAATGCAAGCAGCATACCAAAGATCAGTCGCTGGGGAGATTAATAATAATTGGCCCAGCGGTATTGAGGAGATGAACAATATTTTATTGGAAAGGAATGATTTAAAGGATTTAGTTTTGTTAAATTATTATCAACGAGCAGTATGCCACTACACTGCTGTTAAACCGATTATTAATAGTTTTGATGTCAGAGAAAATCAGTTACAATACGTTAAAACAATAGCAAATGATAAGGATAATATTGATAAAATGAACGAGCTTGTTGAAACGATATTTGTTTTTAAGCAGTATGAAAAGGTTGATATTCCATGGTCGGAAATAAAGATTGACCAGCTGAGCGATGAGCAGTTGGAACAAATGGAGAAGATTGGTCAAAGTGCCAAAGATAATCTTCGTAGTAGTGGACCAGCTTTTATTTTTCAGTTAGGTAATTTTTTGTTTAGATCATGGGAATCCCGGCACAGTTCGGAACAATTAGCAGATATGTTTTCCCAGTCAATAGCACGACTGGAAAGATATTTACCTGTGCCGTCGTATAGCAGAAACGATCTTTTAGATAAGATAGCAATGCGTTCTTTTATTACCTCAGAGCAAAAAGAAAAAATTGAGGAGCTGTATTATAGTCGAGAACGCCAAGAAAGCAATCTGGCAGCCAGAGATCAAAATAAAGAACTGGGTATCTGGGCGGGTGAGGAAAAGATTGAGGAATTAAGAGCAAACTTGCGCAAACTATCGCGGGAGGAAAAATCGCAGTATATTTTGTGGTTATTAAGTCCGCGAGGGGCAATGCCTGATGACTTAGTACAGAGCGGTATTGCTTTGCAATGCAAGTTTGATTCAATAAAAAAAGTTTTTTATTCGCAATCAAGATCAGTGCAGAATAATCTGCTAGCTGATTTAACGATGTCGGGCAGTGGGGTATTTGAAATTACTAAGCAGAATGACGCGGAGAGTACAAAGGCACGAGATGAACTATTGAATGGTTTATATGATCAAATTCTTCGTGATTATCAAATAAAGATCAAACCCAAGGCTGACAAAAAGTTGTATCGTGATATTTTTGTTAATATTTTTCGTGGCTATGCCGAAGTCAAAGATGCTTTTAATCCCGATCCAATCCGAGATCATGAACTATTGTTTAATCTGATGCATCAGATGAGTAAGGATCAGTCAACTAATATGACCTTACCAGATTTTATTGCTATTTTTTTACAGCAATGCGGTACAGTCGGTGCCAAAATAGCTCAGGTGTTGAGTGAAAGCGATATGGTGCAAGATCAGGCTCTAAAAAATAGAATGAGAGAGTTCAAAGAAAATGCCGGTGACTTTTCTAAGATTGCCGCCCTCTCGGTGGTGGAAAACAATAAACTTTTTCATAATTCTGCTGAGCAAGTAAATAGTATCAAGGCATTGGGTCCGCTGATTGCTAGTGCTTCAGTGAAAGCTGCTTTTCAAGTAGAATTAAATGATGAGAATAGCTCAGCAAAGGTGGCTAAAATATTGAATTATGAGGCTAGGAAAAGAGAAAAAGAGGATTTAGCGGTGATGAAGTATCTGGGTGCCAAAGTACCGGAATTAAATTTACCCAAACACTTAGTGGATGCTATCGGTACCGTATGCGCTAAGGAAAGAAACTTTATTACCGAATATGAGAATCAAAAAATGTTAAGCAGTTCTATTACCGCTCGATCTCCAGAGCGACAATATGTCAGGGTGGTGGTCGCTGATTTTGTTTCTCCGGATTTAATGATTGAAGAGAAGGTGCCGGGTTTATCATTGTCGGATATTGAAATTATCAAGCAAGCAAAAGATTCGTCAGTTCAAAAAGAAAATCAGCGTCTAGCTACTAGACAAGCGCATATTTGGCATCGTGTACGCCGTCTATATAATATTAACCAACAGGCAGCTGAAGAGTTGATTGCTAAAGTTAATATCAGTGAGATCTATAATTATTTAGCTAAAGAGGCAGCAACCGAATTAAAGGAAGGTATTTTTCACGCTGATTTACATACTGGCAATATTTTTATCGATATTCAAGCGTTAACTAACGATAATATAGAAAGGCTGGTTAAAGCTGGTCAGACGCCATTAAATTTGATTGACTGTGGTAGTATCTGTCGGCATTTAGATTTCCCCTTGGATGAATTTGTGATCAGTATTTATACGAAGAGAACCAATGTGTTGGCCACTAAATTATTAAAATCATTCCTAGATCCGAATTCCGAGCAAAAGAAAACATGGCAAACTAAAGACGGTTTACAAAAAGAGAGTACAAAACTAAATAAAATTTTAACCCAAGCACTTAGTAGTTCAACGCTAATTAGTGAGCAGATTAAGAGTATGCTCTGGGCGCTGAGCAATAATGGTTATCAGCTGAATACGGATTTTGAGTATGCTTTTAAGGGATTAGCCACTGCTTATCCGGTAATTGAGAGTACTTTTAGTAAAGAAATTTTTGCTAATGCCTCAATCAAGGATAAGGCGCATTTAGCTTCCCAATATTTTATAAATTATATAAAAGATAGTTTGCGCAAAAAATGATATTGTTGAGAGTGATAATTAGTAGATTAAAAAAGCGGGTCTAGGTTTAATAGATCCGCTTTAGTTAGAATTTAATTACTGACTAAAAAATTTTCAATAGCTAAAGCCATTTTCTTTACCGGTCCAGAACAGTCGGTTGTTTTTGCGCTAAAGACTACACAGTCTTGTTGATCAACCTCTTTTTTAATTAGGGAAAAGCCGAAACTTTTTTGTGTTGGTAAGTGTTGATTAACAATCTCAGTTACTCCTCGCCAGGTATTGACATTACTCAATGGTTTGGCTTTGGTAACAGGTACAGCAATGATCAGGTGATAACCTTTTGTTTGAGGTTGGCCCATATTGGTGCTCCGATTTTTTAGTGATAGAATGTTCTTTTGTGTAATATTATCATTTTAATTAATATTTGTCAACACCTATCAATTATTACCTTTTTCTATTACAATATTGTTGTATGTTTACCCCAACAGACGAAATAAAAAATAGAGTGGATATTGCGGATTTAATTCAAGAATATTTGAAGTTAACTCCAGCTGGCATGAACAATTTTAAAGCCAATTGTCCGTTTCATCACGAGAAAACCCCTTCCTTTATTGTATCTCGCGATAAACAAATTTGGCATTGTTTTGGTTGTGGTGAGGGTGGTGATATTTTTACTTGGTTGCAGAAAATTGAGGGTATTGATTTTCCTGAGGCTTTAAAGATATTAGCCAAGAAAGCTAATGTGCCAATTGATTGGCACGAACCACAATATGCCAGTGAAAAGAATAAACTGTTGGATATTTCTCGCTTAGCTGCTGATTATTGGCATGACATACTTTTACACGCAACAGAGGCGCAAACAGTTCGTGATTATTTGCAGCAACGCATTGTTGATACTAAGACAGTGACCGAGTGGCAGCTGGGTTGGTCACGTGATTCCTGGGATGATCTGCTGAACTATTTGAAAAAAAATGGTTTTAGTGAAAATGAAATATTTGCCGCGGGTTTGATTGTCAAAAATGATCAGGGTAAATATTATGATCGTTTTCGTAATCGTTTGATTTTTCCGATTTACAATCATCACGGTCAGGTAATTGGTTTCACCGGTCGGACCATGAGTAATGAAGAGGCTAAGTATATTAATACACCGCAGACACTCATTTATAATAAGAGCCAAGTATTGTACGGACTGGATAAAGCCAAAACCGCTATTCGTAAAGCTGATTACGTGATTATCGTTGAAGGTAATATGGACGTTATTACTTGTGCTAATGCTGGTACCAAAAACGTAATCGGTGTTTCCGGCACGGCATTGACCACGGAGCAGATTAATTTAATTCAAAGATTCTCTAATAATGTCATGATGTCTTTTGATGCTGATGTGGCGGGTGAGCGAGCAGCCTTGCGTGGTTTGGATTTAGCTTGGCAAAGGGGATTAAATGTGAAAATTATTCGATTACTCGCCGGCAAAGACCCAGATGAATGTATAAAATTAAATAGAGATTTGTGGTTAGAATCAATACGTCAGGCGGTTAATATCATGGACTATTATTTTAGTATTATTTTGAAAGATAAGGATCTTAGTCGCTCTGATCATAAGAAAAATATTGCCGCTGACTTATTACCGCTAATAGCCAAGTTACCAGATCAAATAGAGCGATCGCATTATTTACAAAAGTTAGCAAATTTATTAAATGTTAGTGAGAAAATTTTAACTGATAAATTAAAATTGCCAACTACTAAAGACAGTTTAGCTAGTAAAACAGAGAAAGAGCAGGAAATTAATTTGGATAGCTCTTTGGATATTATCAAACACAAAATTGCTGAGGGGATCATCGCCATTTTATTGCTTTATCCCGATAAGATTCGTTTAGTTATCACTGAACTTTTACCCGAGGAATTACCAGAATTGGAACTAGCTGATATTTACAAAACGATAGTTATGTATTATAATAGTATTGATTCAAGCCAAATAAATAATAATTTACTAGGCCGTAGCAATTTGCATGATTTTTTGGAAAAACAACGGCCAGATTGGCTAAATAGAATAACAACTTTAGAGCTCCTAGCAACTAAGGAATTTTCTGATTTGCAACCAGCAGAAATTGATTATGAATTAGAACAAAGAATTCAGCGGTTGAAAAAAGAGATCCGTCTAATCAAAGTTGCAAATTTAACCAGTGTGTTAAAACAAGCCGAGGCGAGTGGTGATCAGGAGCTTATCGATCAATTATTGACACAGATTCATCAGTGTCACCAGGAATTAAAAAATTTATCTTAATTTAAATCAGCATGAAAAAGAAGAAAAAATTTATTAAGCCCGCTGTTATCAAAAAGAAGAAAAAAGTCACTCCAAAAGTTGTTAAATCAACAGTGAAAAAAAATAAGAAAGTTAAAATAATAAAGAAGAAAAAAGTTGTTAAAAATAAGGTAGTTACGAAATCCAAGAAACAGAATAAGCACAAGGCAGATCTTAGTAAGAAAGAAAAAATAGTTAGACCAATAGCGGTTCAGCCGACGTTGGAAAAGATTGATCGTTTGCTCAACAAAGGACGGTTGCGTGGCTTTCTGACCGAGGATGAGGTGGTATATACTTTTCAAGAGATCGAAGACTATATTGAAGATTATGAAATTTTTTTAGATCGCTTAGATGATTCCGGTATTCTTATTATCATACCCGATGGTGGAATTTTGGATGCGGAAATGAATAAAGATAAGGTTAAGCTAGCAGATTTGATTGATTTATCGGCAGATTCCATCCAAATGTATTTACGTGAAATTGGTCGCGTGTCGTTACTAAAGAACTATGAAGAAGTTTCTCTGGCTAAGCGTAAAGAGAAAAACGATATGGAAGCCAGATCTAAATTAATAACAGCCAACTTACGGTTGGTGGTTTCCATTGCCAAGAAATTTGTGGGGCGTAATTTATCTTTATTAGATTTAATTCAGGAAGGCAATATTGGTTTATTTAAAGCGGTAGAAAAATTTGATTATCGTAAGGGATATAAATTTTCTACTTATGCTACTTGGTGGATTAGACAAGCAATCACCCGCGCTTTAGCTGATCAGTCGCGGACGATTCGTATTCCCGTGCACATGGTAGAGACCATTAATCGTTTTCAACAAATCGAGCGTCAGTTGATTCAGGATTTGGGTCGCGAGCCATTGCCCGAAGAAATAGCTGCGGAAATGGGAGAGGAGATTGATAAAGTTAGACAGATAATCAAAATTTCGCAAGAGACCGTTTCTTTAGAGACGTCTGTTGGTGAAGATGATGAGGATAGTACGCTGGGTGACTTTATTGAAGATGATAAAACAATTACGCCAGATCGTGTGGCTTCTCTACAATTATTGAAGGATCACGTCAAAATGATTATCCAAGAATTAACACCACGAGAGCAAAAAATTTTAGAGATGCGCTTTGGTCTCGAGGATGGCGTCGCTCATACTTTGGAAGAAGTAGGGCAGGAGTTTGGCGTTACTCGTGAGCGCATTCGTCAAATTGAAGCTAAGG
>PFPO01000032.1 GCA_002793075.1 Candidatus Komeilibacteria bacterium CG_4_10_14_0_2_um_filter_37_10 | reverse complement strand
CTTCCTGAACTGTCGTTTTCATAATATCGTCAAACTCTTCAATGATTGTTTTGCGATACTTATTCAGAGCCTGCTTCAAATCAGATTTAGTGGCATAATATGGCTCAATAAACATGCCACTCTTTTTCTCCATTAAATGGATGAAGTCTAAATTGCCTGGATCGTTCATGGCCATCTTTAAAGTTTCGCCTTTCATTTCAAAAGCGATGGCTTGCTGATTTTTGGCCACTAATTCAGGAATAGTTTTTAATGTTTCATCTTCAATAATAACATCACCCAAACAAATATATTTATAGTCATAACTATCAGCAATCAGTTGTCCGAGGTGGCCGTCAGAGATAACACCTTCGTTGACTACTGCTTCCTCAAACGTAACACCTTCCTTCTTAGCTTTGTCTTGCAATTGCAAAACTTCTTGCTCTTCAATTAGAGAATTATCCAATAGTATTTTTTTGATTCGTAAATCAAAATCGTTTTTATCCATAAAATTAAAAAACTATCATCTTTTGATAGTCCAATAAATATCCATTAACTGACTGTACTGTCCGTGACAGTAGACAAGAATAGCTATTAAATATCCTAATATACTATTTTTATTTTTCATGCAACCGTATTAAATATTATGTTCAAATTATAACATAAAATTTAATATTCAACAATCAGATATTACGTAAAAAACCTTTATACTCTTCGTCTTTATCAATTATTTCTTTCAATAAATACTCCCGCAACCAGTCAGCCTTAGTTTTTTTTGTATTGACTGTTTTCCAGCGTAAATATCTTTCAATACGCGGACTAATACGCCAAGTGAATTTAATAGTTGGTAACTCCCAGTCACCGCGTCCGTTTTCTAGTAAATCAATAAATTCTGCTAACCGACTCTCTATATTATTTTCCTGAAAAAACTTAACCATTAATAATTTGCTTACCTGGGGATTGCTTTGTAATAACTTTATTTCGTCAGGAATCATGTTACCCAGTGGTAATAAATAAAGAATGGGTTTTCTTTGCGCGATGGCTAGCGCACACAAATATCCACTTTCCGTATTTTGCGCA
>PFPO01000031.1 GCA_002793075.1 Candidatus Komeilibacteria bacterium CG_4_10_14_0_2_um_filter_37_10 | reverse complement strand
CACCTATATTTTTCTTCTTGTGTTGATTTTGGCATAGTTTTTGACATATAGCCCTAGTTTACTAGAAAGTGCAATATGTGTGTGCACATTACCGAAAAGACTTGACAGAATACAGCAAACGGTGTAAAGTGCTATATTAATTAATAAATTTGTATCATTAAAAAATAGAGGCACTCAATGTTCGTTAATAATTTTTCATTCATTAATTTATTTCTTGGTCTGTTGTTTTTATCATTATTTATTTTGCTCGGTGCACTTATTACCCTTAACCGTGTGAATAAAACAATCTGTTACAATAAGGATTGGAAAAAGGAAACACTGCATAAAATAATAAGTATCTTTGCACTGTTTTCTTGTGGTATTGTTTTGTATATTTGTTTTAGCTCGTTGTTTTTTGAATATGCTATCATAGTCGAGAATTCTTCCAGAAGGATGTATTCGAATGAACTTTATATTGTTATTCCTGATAATCAAGGAGTTAAAGCTTATGAAAATGGAGTTTATGTTTTGGAGTGGTCAGACTTTGTGCAACTACCCAAAAATATGATTGCGTGCTCATCAGTGCAACCAATAACAGATAACCCTAAAGTTCGGACACTTAAGTATGAAGTAGGTATTACTGTTACTGATCTAAACAAATTGTTTTATAGTCCAGAAAGACTAAGCCACAAAACGCATTATCAAGCTTATGAAATGGTAAATGGTATTGTTCAATATCAACTACATGAGTTTAATAATATTAATTCCAAGCAGTTATCCTTGTTCTATAATCCATATGAGAAGGAGCAACTGTTAGCGCTGGATAGTTTGATTAAAAACGAAATAAATCCACTTTTGGCTATCAACGGTTTGTCGATACACCTTAAATGGTTTGACGTGCAATAATTATGAAAAGAGTTGTCAGAATGGCAACTCTTTTATATTTGTTTTTTTAGCCAACCCCAGGGGTTGAAAAAAGTAGCTATTAATGCTAGAATTAAGCAAATTATTAATAATATTTTATCATGCAAGTTGAACAAAAAAAATTAGAAAAATCGCAGTTAGAATTAACTATTACCATTACCCCAATAGAAATGGATAAATGGGTGAAAAAAGCAGCAACTCATTTATCGGAGCACGGTAAGATTCCTGGTTTTCGTCCGGGCAAAGCACCTTACGAAACAGTAGTTAAAAACTTTGGCGAAATGAAAATTTATGAAGAGGCGCTGGATGATATTATTACTTTTTATTATTGGCAGGCAATTACGGAAAATAAAATTAACACCATTGGCCAACCGAAAATAGATATTGGTAAATTTGCACCGGGCAATGATTTGATTTTTACTGCCCAAGTTGCTTTGTTGCCAGAGGTGACAATTGGCGCCTATCAGGATTTACAGATTGAAAAAAAGAAAGTAGAGGTGAAGGCCGAGGAAATAGACAAAGTACTAAAAGAATTACAAGAGATGAGAGCAAAAGAAGTAATAAAATTATCAGCAGTAGAAATGGGCGATAAGGCGGAGATTAATTTTTCCGCCATAGTTAATGGTCAACCATTAGAGAATGGTCAAGCGGAAAAGTATCCTTTGGTTGTCGGTAACAAACAAATGATCCCATGCTTTGAAGAGCAGATTGTGGGTATGAGCGTTGGACAAGAGAAGAAGTTTACGATTAATTTTCCTACTGAGTATTATAAAAAAGAGTTAGCAGGTCAACCAGCAGAGTTTACTGTTAAAGTAATTAATGTTTACCGTCGGGAAATGCTAGAATTAAATGATGACTTCGCACAACAAGTGGCTGGAGCAAAGAGTTTAGCTGAGTTGCGGGATAAGGTGAAAGAAAACATGCAAGCGGAAAAGGATTTTAAAGAGGAGCAAAGATCAGAAGTTGAAATGCTAGAAAAAATTGTTGAACATACGTCTTTCGGCGATTTGCCAGAAATATTAGTACATAGCGAACAGCACAAAATGATTCATGAGTTGCAAGACTCAATTGAAGCACAAGGAATGGTTTGGGAACACTATTTATCTAGTATCAAGAAAGACGAGCATTCTCTGGAGCATGATTTTATTGAAGGCGCAATTAGACGAGTAAAGACCGCGCTAGTGATGCGAGAAATAGCAACGAAAGAAAACATTCGCGTAACAGAAGAAGAGCTATTGGCCGAAATCAAAAGATTATCCGATACTTATCGCGATAATGAAACAGCGCAGAATAATTTGCAGAGTGATGGTTATCGTAAATATATAGAAAATTCCCTGAATAATGAGAAAGTGTTACAATGCTTAAGAGAGCACAATATTAAGAAGTAACAGTTTTTTTCCAACTATATGTTAGTCGGTACGCACGCCTCAATTGCTGGCGGTTTTATTAACGGCCCGCAGTACGCTCAGAAAGTTGGCGCTGAAGTAATTCAGATTTTTTCACGGTCGCCACGAGGGGGAACGGCGCCATTATTAAACCAAAAAATCGCGTTAGAATTTCAGCAAGCGAGCAAAAAGTGTAATATTAAGGAGTGTTATATTCATACACCGTACTATATTAATCTGGCATCGAGCGATGAAAGAATTAGTAATAACTCTATTCGTATTATTCGTGAGGAACTAGACAGAGCGTCGATATTGGGAGCGCGTTATGTAATGACACACTTGGGTAGTGCTAATAATTTAAGTCGGCAAAAATCTTTATTACAAGTAATCGCTGGTCTGATAAAGATATTGCGAACATATCATGGTAGTGCCCAATTTTTGATCGAGAACTCAGCTGGTGCTGGTAATATTATCGGCGATAGTCTAGCTGAGATATCGTACATCATTAAAAGTACAGAAAAGAAATTAGCGAAGAAGAATGTTATTGGTGTTTGTTATGACACGTGTCATGGTTTTGCTTCCGGCTATGACATTAGAACCAAATCAGCATATCAAAAAACTATTAAGCAATTAGCTCAGCAAATTGGTCTGGCAAGAATTAAGTTGTTTCATTTTAACGATTCTAAAACAGAATTTAATGCGCGGCGAGATCGGCACGAACATATTGGCCAAGGCCAAATTGGCCAGGAAGGATTTAAACTTATCTTACAAGATAAAAGATTTGAAAAAGTTAATGCTATTTTAGAGACGCCAGCAGATGACCGAGGTAACGATATAATAAATATTAGACTATTAAAAAAATTAAGAAATAATTAAAACAATCGTTGACCAACGATTTTTTTATAAATAATGATATGAAAATAATAATCATCTCCGATATTCACGACAATATTCCCAACCTAATCAAGACATTAGCTTGGGCTAAGCAAAACTCTATTGATACTATATTTTGTTGTGGTGATTTAGGTTCGGAAGCAACATTTGATCATTTAGCCAAAAATTTTACTGGTCAAATATATGCGGTCTTAGGTAATATGGATACCGGTTATGTGGATTATGAAAAAATCAAAAACAAATACAATAACGTAGTCATTGGGCACAATGAGTTAATAATTGACATTGATCTTGGTAAAATACTATTAGTACATGAACCAAAGAGTTATCGGGCGCATTTAACCAATGAAAATATTAAGTACATATTTCACGGTCATACGCATAAGCCATGGCTAGAACAGCAATTCAAGAAGACTATATTGTGTCCAGGTAATCTAGCTAATCAGTTTTTTGCACCCGGTTTTGCTTATTGGGATACTGAGGTTAATAAATTTAAATTGATACAGGTTAATACTTTATAGTTTTGGTGCTAATATTGGCGCTTTAATCGACCACTGGGGTCGATTTTTTTCTAACCCCTGGGGTTGGCAGGCTTGACAGAAGTTTGTTTTAGATGTATAATAGCTTATTAAATAAGTTCCTTAAATTTTATGTAAAAAATAGAGGTTAAAAATGTTTTTTCTTAGTTTTGTACTTGTTGCATTGGGTTTATTTCTAAAGATATATTCTAATGCGATGCATGGTCGCAGAAGAGTTGGTCAGAGAAATGCCCCACGGATTTCCCATATTCAAAATTGGGTAATCCAATTGCATAATCTGTATCCACCATTACTACCAATTACTATCGCTACTGTAACACTATTTGTTTTAATGGCTGGGTTGATACACGGCACGTTTGCCACTGGTATATTGATTGGTGGATTATCATTCTTGATTGGTTGGCTAATACCATCCATCGGATCATCAACCAGAGAAAAGTTGATGAAAAATCCTTGGAAGCTGATAGTAGGATTACTCGTCGCCGTTTGGTTTTTAATAGATCCAGCCAGCTTTCAACAAGTAGTTGCACCAGCCATAGTAGTACTAGCTTTCTACTTGGTAATAAAATACTTTTTTAAAAAGCTAAAGATTTTTTAGTACCCACCTCTTTTATCAAAGCGTTATGGTTAAACCTTAACGCTCTCACCAGAGATCATTAAGTATTTAGTGATTTGTGATGAGAAATAAAAAAAGTTTTTTCACAACAAAATAGACACACTAGTGTCAAGGAGCAAAAATGAGTAATGTATTTATCAACGTCCCATTGAATATTGACGCATCAGGCGAATGCTTGATCGTTAACAATCAAAAGATCGATCAACCGCAGTTACGCGAAGCGGTATTGTTTGAGCCGCAGGAAATACCGGACAAGCTGGTTAAATACTGGCTATGTCAGGATACAAAAACGGCAGATTATTTGCGCAGCAAAAATTTGTTTAGCACTCGGTTTGGCAGCCTTGTGCAAATTAATTACCGAATTAACGGTAAATTCAATCCGCTAATCTGTGATTGCAAAGCCGTAGGTGCTTGCCTCTTGGTACTAGCTGTTATTGAAGCAGCAAGTAAACATAACCAAGTGAATGAATTCAAAAAGTTTATTCTCGGTAAAATGGACAGTCTTGTCCGCGATCGGCAGTACAGCAAGGTTTTTTTTCGATCCTCAACGGCCTTAACAGAACTTAAAGAGTTGGCATATGACGGAGAGTGGTTCGACGAAGAACGATTTTTGCACCATACCTGGCCGGCTTTCAAAGCAGTGGTTCGGGCGTTAAATTTTCAAGAACCTGTTTCCGAAAAGTAATTCACTGCAAGTCCACTTTATTAGGAGTATGTCATATGAATTTAGCACTAGTTCCCCTTGTTCTTGCTTTAGCAATAGTAGTTTTTCGTTACAGTGTCAAGGACAAAATTGATGGTACGCTAAATTTTTATATTGGCGCTACCGTTGGTACGCTCTTGTCATTCACAGTTGTTATATTGGCTATCACAGCAGCCATGGCAATTACTACTTTTATACTAAAAGTAGTAGTACCATTTTTGTTTCTTTACGTTTTCGTTTTTTTATTTACTTTCCCTTTTTTCAAAAAGAATGCAAAACGTGCATTGATTGCTAATATAATGGCAGTCTTAACAACATTAATTTAATCAACAAATCCGTCTCATAATTGGGATGGATTTTTTTTGGCAATATTTGCTATAATAATTAAATCAAGCAATTAATTACTACTATAGAATGTTAAATAAAAAATATACGGTTAAGGTGATTACTAGAGCCAGTCAAAATAAGGTGGTAGAATTAGTGAATGGAAGTTTGCGAGTATATTTAACAGCTGTGCCCGTAGATAATAAAGCTAATGACTCGCTGATAAAAATACTTGCTCAGCACTGGTCAATTAATAAAAGTAAAATAAGCATTCTTAGTGGTAGTAAAAGTCACAACAAAGTGATTGTGGTAGGGTAGCAAAGCGGCTTTACAAATTTTTATTATTTGCTATACTTTTTTTGCTCTTAATATAGAGTGTTATTATGCTTCGTTATTTGCGGGAATGCCCGCCGAAGCGTAGCGTAGGCGGGTGTAGTTCAGTTGGCTAGAACGTTTCCTTGCCAAGGAAAAGGTCGCCGGTTCGAACCCGGTCACCCGCTCCAACGTCATAATTTATCTCACAGCTGCGTGTATCGAGTCTAGCTCGATCCACTCCGCCGTTCAATAAATTATTCCTTTTAAAACATTCACTTTTCTTCATCAAAGTACCTTTGATTCAGACCAAGTGAATGTTTTTGTTATTAATTTAGGAGTTTGAGTAATTGACAAAAGCAGTGGGGCAGATTATTATATTAACGATAATTAAGGGCGAGTGGCGGAACTGGTAGACGCGATGGACTTAAAATCCATTGGGCTTAACACTCGTGAGAGTTCGAGTCTCTCCTCGCCCACCACGAAGTTTTATGTTTATATTATGACTTTGTTGATAACAAAGCCTTTGTAATTAGTAGACTAGTTTGATGGTGAGGAGCGAGTCAATTGTTTGACTCGTGTAGAGGCGAAGACGAGTCTCTCCTCGCCCACCACAGCACCATACGGTGCTGTGGGCACCACGTCATCCCGCCTCTCGCGAGAAGCGGGATTCCTCTTAAAAATACACTTAACCTCGTCAAGCAGAGCTTGATTCGGCCCAAGTGTATTTTTATTTTAGTTGTATTGATAACAAACCATTTTAATTAATAACCAACCCCATGGGTTGGTTATTAATTAATTCTTTTTCTCTAATATTAGGGCGTATATTAACCCCAGGGGTCAAAATATACTTGACAAAATATGGTAAATGATGTATAGTGCTATATTAATCAATAAATACCACGGTATCTATTGATTAAGGAAAGATTAGCAGGTCGGAATATAAGGATGGATTTATTTCTATCTTTTCCGCCCTAATACTTTCCACATGGAAAATTTATTATCTGGAGAGCTGAATTTATATTTCCGCCACAGGCGGAAGCTCTCCTCTCAGCTAATTAAGTTGTTAGTTGGTTGA
>PFPO01000030.1 GCA_002793075.1 Candidatus Komeilibacteria bacterium CG_4_10_14_0_2_um_filter_37_10 | reverse complement strand
ATCAGGGAGAAATTTTCTAATAAAGAATTAAAGGAGATGGGATTATATTGGATTGTGATTATGCACGAACCAATAAAAGATTCTGACGGCGATCCTAGACTTCTCAGCGTTGATCGTGGTGGCGATGGCTCTTGGCTGGGCACGTACTTTGGCAATCCTGACGTCAAGTGGCATCGTGATAGCGGTTTCGCTTTCGACGTTTCGTAAGTTTCTGGCTTTTAGTTCTTTGACTTTTTGAACTTTTAGATTTTTGTTCTTTGTTCTTTGTTCTTTGCCTTGGATTGCATAAAGCTATCCGAGGCTATTTTTTTAAACAAAATATTCAATAGTATAAAAAAACCAATTCATTATTATGAACTGGTTTTGTTAAATTTGTTTTCTTCTCCGCGCCGTAAGCGTTGGATGTTCTTTGTATGCGTGATCAGAATCACAACTAAGGTCAGGATGGTCAGGGTCGTTAGCGGCCACTCATTCCAATTAAAGGAATCAGGCCAACTACGCAGTACTCTTGTCAACGCAATGGTTAGTGTAGCCATCAACGAACTTAAAGACATTACGTGGGTTATCGATAGCAGAGTTGCCCAGATAAAAACCGCCATTAGTAATTCGTTGGGTAAGAGAGCTAAATAAATACCAGCACCCGTTGCCACGCCCTTGCCGCCTTTGAATTTTAACCAAACCGGAAAGATGTTACCCAGTAATGCCGCCAGTCCGATAAAGACAATCTCAATGTTAGTGGTAATATTAAATAATTGAGGTACAAAATAAGCAGCTGTAAATCCCTTGCCAACATCTAATATCAAAGTTGGTAGCCCGTAACGCCAGCCGCAAAGACGAAAGACATTGGTAAAGCCAATATTTTTACTACCAATTTGACGAACGTCTTTACCAGCAGCGAGTCCTAGTAGATAACCGAATGGTAGCGAACCTAACAAGTAGGCGATGAAAATAGTAAAGAGCATAAAATTTCTCCTTTTTTGTTTGTGCCAATCTTATAATAAATTTGAGCAAAAGTAAAGATACAACCACGAATAGCGTTAGATTTAATTATTATTTTTTATAACAATACGGCAATAAAAAATGTTATAATAAAGTAGTCTTTATTCATAATCATAAAGTAATGATAATTTGGCAAAAATTTATAAATTATTCAACAGCAGAAGCTTTACAAGAAGCAAAAACAGATTCAGTAAACGGCTTAACCGAAGAAGAGGTTTTGAAAAGAGTGAACCACTATGGATTAAATGTGCTGGCCCATGAGAGTGTTATGTGGTGGCATATTCTCTGGCGTCAATTTAAGTCCCCGTTCATTTATTTATTACTAGCTGCTATTATCTTATCAATTATTTTAGGTGAAAACATTGAAGGACTAATGATCTTGTTGTTTATCATCATCAATGTTTCTTTGGGCTTTTACCAGGAGTATAAGTCGGAAAAAACATTACAAATTTTACGACAGTATGTTCGTTCCTCAGCCAAGGTCATTCGTCAGGGCAAAGAAATAATAGTACCATCAGAGAATCTAACTCCTGGTGATATTGTTATCGTAGCAACTGGCGATAGGATTTTAGCCGATGTGCGATTTTTGGAAACACACAATTTAACGATTGACGAATCAATATTGACCGGTGAGTCAGTTAGTATTAAAAAAGACAGTGAACAGATTAGGGAAGAAATTAAAGAGCTCTATCAGGCAACCAACATTGGTTTTTCTGGCACCAGCATTGTCAGCGGCGGAGCCAAGGCAGTGGTTATAGCTATTGGTGCCCAAACCGTGATGGGTGATATTGCTAAGCTGACTGCCGAAACGAAAAAAGTGAGTAATTTTGAAAAAGGCATTGCTCGGTTTAGCTCATTTATTTTGAGATTAATTATTTTAACATTAGCGGTAGTTTTTGCGGCCAACCTTTTATTTAATAGAGAGAATCAAGACCTCATTAGTTTGATCATTTTTTCTATCGCGCTAGCTGTCAGCGTTATTCCCGAGGCTCTGCCAGTAGTAACTACTTTTTCTTTAGCGCACGGTGCCAGACAATTAGCGAAAAATAGAGTAGTAGTCAAAAGATTATCAGCGATTGAAGATTTGGGCGGTATTGAAATATTATGTACTGATAAAACAGGCACTTTAACGGAAAATAAATTAACCATCGCGGAATTATTCTCTACTTCAGATAGTAAAACTATTTTATATGCCAATTTAGCAGCTGATGCTATTGCGGGTGATAGGCTAGAGCCATTTGATATTGCCGTCGCCCAAGGATTGTCAGAGGAGGAGAAAGTTATTTATTCTAGTTATGAGCGTGTCGGGGAATTACCTTTTGATCCCAATTGGAAGCGCAATGCCGTTTTGGTTAAAAAAGACGAGCAATATGAAATGATTGTCCGCGGTGCACCAGAAGTCATTGCTGATCAGTCAGAAAATTTAACGACAGAAAAAAGAACTAAATTAAATGAATGGTTGGTCCAGCAAGGCACTTGTGGTTGTCGAGTTTTAGCAATCGCTAGCAAAAAACTCCCAAAACAAAAAATGGATAAACTGGTGGATGGATTAGAAAAGGAAGTTAAGGGCTTTACTTTTTTGGGTGCTATTTCTTTTGTTGATCCGATTAAAGAAAGTACTTATGCTGTTGCTCGCAAAGCCCAAGAATTAGGGGTGAAGATGGTTATTTTAACTGGTGACGGTCCGGAAGTGGCTGGTGCGGTGGCGCAGCAAATTGGTTTGATAACAAAAAGCACCGATGTTTTGGTGGCGGCTGATTTGCTAGCCATGAATGCCGGGGAACAAAGGAAAGCCATTGAACGATATCAGGTCTTTGCTCGAGTGGCACCAGAACAAAAGCATTTAATAATTACGCTTTTACAAGAGAAGTGGGCAGTTGGTTTTTTGGGGGAAGGAATTAATGATACGCCGGCTTTGAAAGCAGCTGGCGTTTCGATTGTCGTGCAGTCAGCCGCTGACGTTTCGCGGGAGGCGGCAGATATTATTTTATTGGAAAAAGATTTGCAGGCTGTTCTTAATGGTATTGAGGAGGGACGCAAAGTATTTGCTAATACCGTAAAGTATATTAAAGCGACATTGATTTCTAATTTTGGTAATTTTTATGCCGTGGCTATCTCGACATTATTTATTGATTTTTTGCCCATGTTGCCCATTCAGATTTTGCTTTTGAATTTGCTATCCGATTTCCCGATGATTGCTATTTCTACTGATGCCGTTGATCCTGACGAGTTAAAAAAACCCAAACAGTATAATGTTAAAGACATTACTTTTATCGCTATGATGCTGGGTATTGTCAGTACTATTTTTGATTTTATGTTTTTTGCTTTATTTTATCGGATCTCACCAGAGACCTTACAAACCAATTGGTTTATTGGCAGCATCTTAACGGAATTGCTTTTAATTTATTCGGTACGTACCAATAAATTTATGTTTAAAGCTAAACCCGCGTCGGCATTACTGAGCTGGTTAACGGTAGTAGCTATTATCGTAACGATCGCTTTGCCATTTACTATTTTTGGCCAAGAATTTTTCCATTTCCGACAGCCAGAGGTTAAACATTTGTTGTGGATATTTGGCTTAGTTATTGCCTATTTAATCTCCACTGAAACAGTTAAGAATATGTATAATCGGCTACTTTTGCGAACGGAAAAAAATAAATCAGTAGCAATTTAAAATCGAGAAAATATTAAGCAAGGCATTAATTTGAGGGTTATTATTAGCCCTCTTTTTAATGTTTTGTTGAATTGCTCAAACAGTGTAAAAATGTTAAAATAACAAAGCAAAACATAATTAATATCTTCTTTATTATAATATGGCCAAGAAAAAAAGGATTGAAGTAGAATTGCCTGAGGTTCCTGTTTTGTCACCGGAAACCAAAAAAGGCATCCTGATTGTATTAACTTTTTTAGTGGCCTTTCTCTCGTTGTTATCCCTCCTGAACTTGGCTGGGTTATTTGGTATTTACGTTGATCGTTATTTAGGCATTGCCTTTGGTTGGGGCAAATATGTTTTCCCAGTTATTTTTTTAGTTTGGGGCTACATCTTAGTTAATCCCGATAAATATTTATTAAAACCCAGCAATTACTTAGGCTTAGGATTGGCCATGATTAGCGGTTCAGGATTGCTAGAATTAATCTATAACATTCAACACACATCTCTAAGCTATACTCAAGATTTTGGTGGAGGCTATTTAGGTTCAGCGATCTATATTCCACTCACCAGATTAATGGATAATCTGGCAGCTTTGGTGGTACTCCTGGGTTTATTAATCATTGGCTTGTTAATTGTTTTTAATATTTCTTTAGACGAACTTGGTAATCGTGTGAACGTTTTTCGGAACACTTGGTTGCGACTCAAAACTTGGTGGTGGAGTAGAAAAATAGCGCGCGGTAATAATGATTATACTGAGAACGATGAAGATGAAGAAATCGTTCCAGTTAAAATTGAAGAAGTGGAGCCCTTGGTTAAAGAAAAGCGGCTAAAAACCACAGAGTCTATTTATCCCACCAATGATGAAGAAAAAGAGTATTTATCAATACCCAAAGAACGCAAGCAGATATATAAAGTAACGGTACCGTTAGATTTGTTAGAAGTTAATGGTTCTAATCCGGTCAGTGTGGACATTGAAATCAACAGTGAGAAAATTAGAAAGACGATGGAAAATTTTGGTATTGATGTCACCATGGATGAAGTAAATGTTGGACCAACCGTCACGCAGTTTACTCTAAAACCAGCTGATGGTGTTAAACTGGCTCAAATTACCAATCTTGGCAATGATATGGCCTTGGCCTTAGCCGCTCATCCGATCAGAATAGAAGCGCCAATACCGGGCAAATCACTAGTCGGTATTGAGGTGCCTAATCAGAAAGTGGCAATTGTTAAATTACGTGAGATTTTGGAATCCCCATCTTTTCGCAATAGTTCCAGTCACTTAGCAGTGGCACTTGGTAAAGACGTTTCTGGTACTTGTCAGTCGTTAGATATTGCTAAAATGCCGCACTGTCTTATTGCCGGCGCCACTGGCTCGGGCAAGAGCGTCTGTATTAATAATTTTATTTTGAGTTTATTGTATCGTAACAATCCCAATGAATTAAAAATGATCATGATTGATCCGAAGCGTGTGGAGATGACACCGTACAATAATATTCCTCATTTATTAACCCCAATAATTACGGAGACTGGTAAGGCCATCAATGCCCTTCGCTGGGCTGTCGGGGAAATGGAAAATAGATTAACCATATTTAATGCCGCTGGCAAGAAAGATATTGAATCCTACAACAAGAGTGTTTTGGTTAATCAGCTACCATATATCGTGGTAGTGATTGATGAGTTGGCGGAACTGATGATGGTGGCGGCTCGTGATATTGAAGCACCGATTGTCCGTCTGGCGCAATTAGCTCGCGCTTCTGGTATTCATCTGGTCATTGCTACTCAGCGTCCCTCAACTAATGTTATTACTGGTTTGATTAAAGCCAACATTACCACGCGTATGGCTTTTACTGTTGCTTCACAAATTGATTCGCGCACCATTATTGATCAGGCTGGTGCGGAAAAGTTATTGGGTCGTGGTGATATGCTGTATATTACCGCCGATATATCCAAACCTCGCCGTTTACAAGGCGCTTATGTTTCTGATAAAGAGATTGTACGAGTTGCCGACTTTTGGCGCCAACAAGGCGAGCCTGAGTATAAAGAAGAAATTACGGAGAAACAAAAAGGATTTGTTTTGCCCGGAGCATCCTTTGGTGATGATGACGATGACGATCCGTTATTACAGGAAGCACAGGCGGCAATTTTGCAGGCGGGTAATGCCTCTGCCACCTTCTTGCAAAGAAGGCTGAGAGTGGGTTATGCTAGAGGCGCCAGAATTTTGGATTTATTAGAGAAAAGAGGTATAGTTGGTCCGCAAAGCGGCTCCAAGGCTCGAGAAATACTCCTGCGGCAGGAGGATTTGGAGAATAATTTGGACGTTCGTGACTATCAAGACGACGGCTGGCTCAACGAGGAAGAAGAAAATTCAGAAGAAACGAAAGAAGAATAATTAATCAGGGATTTAAAATGGCCATTTTTACCACTAAAAAAATAGTTTGGCATCAGACAGTGCCCGAGGCATTAAAGAGAGCTCGAGAGCAAGCTGGCTTTGATTTGCTGACTTGTGCTAAAAAACTAAGTATCCAAGTTAAATATTTGGAGGCTTTAGAAGATGGTGCTTACGAGCAGTTGCCCGGTGAAATATATGTTCGTCAATGGTTGCGAGCGTACGGTGTTTTTTTAAATTTGGATCATAAATGGTTGATTAAAGAGTATCAAAAAGAACGTGGCGTACAGATACAGTTTATTAGTTTTGATCGACCAGAAATAAAAATAAATAGTTGGTTAAATTTTATTACCCCGCGAAAATTACAATTATTTGGTCTGGGGTTAATCGGTTTAGCTATTTTTGTTTATTTAACACAGCAAGTTTTTTTCTTGATGCGACCACCGCAGTTAACGGTTGTTGAACCACCAAATAATTTTATCACCAACGAAAGAATGATTAATATCATTGGTCGTACGGAGCAAGAAGCAGAAGTACGAATCAACGATCAGATGGCGCTTTTGGATCAGTCAGGTAATTTTAGTGCGGCCATTAATCTCGCCCCCGGAATAAACATTTTAGAAATTGTCGCGATCAAAAAAAGAGGTCAACCCAGTCGTGTGGTAATATCTGTCATGCGACAAACACCGCAAGTGCAGTCCGGTAATCAGGTAAGCAAGGGATCGGATAATCCAGTAATTAGATAGTTTAGTTTATATAAAAAGCAGGGCATTTAAATATTAAGTAAGTAATATTATGGCAAAAAAAGAAAATGCCGCAAGTCCTAGACAACAGGCAGCAATAACAGCTATTGAACAAATAAAAAGTAAGTTTGGCGATGGCGCAATTATGCGTTTTGGTGAAGCCAAAATTTTGCAAGTAGATGCAGTTTCTACTGGTTGTTTATCATTGGATATTGCTTTGGGAGTAGGCGGAGTGCCACGGGGTAGAATTATTGAAATTTACGGCCCGGAAGCATCTGGTAAAACAACTTTAGCACAACACATTGTAGCCGAGGTACAGAAACAAGGTGGAACTGCGGCTTTTGTGGACGCTGAACACGCTCTTGATCCTGACTATGCCCGCAAAATTGGAGTTAATGTTGATGAATTATTAATCTCGCAACCAGATAACGGCGAGCAAGCATTAGATATTGTGGAAACATTGGTTCGTTCCAATGGCATTGACGTGATAGTTATTGATTCTGTTGCGGCTTTGGTTCCGCGAGCGGAAATAGAAGGAGATATGGGTGATTCGCACATGGGTTTGCAAGCACGATTAATGAGTCAGGCCCTACGTAAATTAGCCGGTATTGTTTCTAAATCAAAAACCGTTGTTGTTTTTATCAATCAGACAAGAATGAAGATTGGTGTTTATTTTGGCAATCCGGAAACCACAACCGGTGGCATGGCTTTGAAATTCTATGCCTCGGTACGTATTGAGATTCGACGCGCGGCGCAAATTAAAAAAGGCGAGGAGTTTATTGGTAATCGGGTCAAGGTGAAAATAGTAAAGAATAAAGTAGCACCGCCGTTTCAAGCAACCGAATTTGATATTATGTACAATGAGGGGATTTCTATTCCCGGTGACGTGCTAGACTTGGGAGTGGAAAAAGGTATTATTGCTAAGAATGGTAATAGCTATGCTTATGGTGAAGAGAAACTGGGTGTTGGTCGGGAGAATGCCAAAGATTTTCTCAGGCAGAATCAAAAATTGATTGCTCAGATCAAGCAAGACATCTGGCAAAAGGTTAAGGAAGAAATAAAGAAATAATTGAGCAAAAATTAGGAAATAAAAAATAACCATCGTCATTGACAGTGGTTATTTTGTTTAGTATTTGAGAGAAAAAACGAAATTATTTATAGTAAATTCGTTCTATACATTTCCAGAAAATTACTCTTTTATTTCCAATTAAGTATTTTTTAATTTTTTCCGAATGCTCGGTAAGAGATTCTACCACAAACCGTTGGTGTTGCGTTAGTGATTTCGTGAAAAATAAAATTATTAAGCCACAGCCACATAATACTGTTATGCAATATATTATCAATGTGAAACCATTTAATAAGTAGATACGAAAGCAACTAGGTTCCCAGGTTAAAGATGCATAAATTTTATGATCATTAAATTGTGATTGGGCTTTGAAGTATAGCCAATAATTTCCGATTTGTTCTTTTAAGAGTTGCCTCAAATCTAGATCGTGGTATATTAGCCAATCACTATTGTAAATAACAACTGCACCCTGTAAATTTTGTGTTTGCACTTGTAAAAACCACGAGTTAGAAGCTGCAGCTTTGTTTAGTATTAATTTACTAAAGGGTAATGTATATGAGTTTGAGTCAAGCTTAACTCGGTAATAACCCGCAATTGGAAAGTTATAGATGGTATCATGGCTTATTATTATTTTTTTTAGTATGGCATCAAGGGCTGGGGGTGTTTTAAATTTTATTAGATGATTTTGGTAGTGAGCATAGTTTTTTTCCATCCATTGAAACTCATTTATTTTGCCATTAATATGGAAATAGCTAAAATAAGCAGAAACACCAATGCTCAATATCACCCAAATCCACACAAGGTTGATATAAATTACTTTATAACCTTGTTCTTTGTAAGGTTTGAGAGCACGATAGATAGGAAATAAGTTCATTTTTACTCCTTTTGATATTTTATTGTTAATTTTCAATTAATATAACAATATATTACATATCGTTACTTTTGTCAATAGCAAATTGTTATCAACCCCGCGGGTCGAAAAAAGTTGCTTTTTTAGCCATTTTTCTGTAAAATTTAGGCATATTGTCAATAAAAATAACAGCCCAATTTTGAGCTGTTATTAAATTATTTGGTTAATACCATTTTCTTTGTCTGGGTATATTGATCGGTTTTTAGCCGATAGATATATATACCATTGGGCAGGTTTTCTCCGTTGAATTCAACTTGGTAGATTCCTGCGCCCTGTCTCTGACTAATGAGACTACTCATTTTCTGTCCTAGTAAATCGTATACTGATAGGTCTACTTGAGAATCATTAGCTAAAGAGTAGGCAATAATTGTTGTCGGATTGAATGGATTAGGATAATTTTGCTGCAATTGAAATTGGTTGACTGTAAATACTACTTGCGCTATTTTACTGTATTGAGATTTTCCGTCAGAATCAATTTGTTTTAATCGGTAGTAAGTATTTTTATCAATCAGTTGATTGCTTGGGTGGTAATAGTAGTCTTTAGGTGCATTACTGTTGCCGTGACCAGCAAGAAAGCCAATAGAGTCCCAATCAATAAGGTTGGTTGATTTTTGTATCTCAAATCCGAAATTATTAATTTCTGTTACTGTTTGCCAATACAGTTCTATCAAATTCTTTTTGATTTGAACAGTAAAGGTTGTTAATTCAACTGGTAAAGCATAATCTTGTCCATCTAAATATAATGAGCCCAAGTTTAACGGGTCAAGGTAAGGAGCCAGTTCCTCCCATTGATAATACATACAAATATAGTAAGCAACGGCTTGCAAATTTTCGCCACACCCATACGTTTTTCCACTGCTAATATGCCCCCTTACTCTGTTATTATGATCAATTAATGGTGAACCAGAGGAACCCGATTCAATTATTCCAGATTGATTGTATAAGTAACCATCGATTACTACATTGCTACGAGCATTAATAGTTGGCTTTAGTCCTTTTTTGATATCACCTTGAGGATGAGAAAAACTGACCATTTGTTGTCCAATTAAATTATCCAGTGTTCTGTCCCACCCCAGAAGATAAATCATGTGACTGGGAATCTCGCCAACAATCTCCAATAATACTCGATCAGCGTCAGCATAGCTGCTAGGAGAAGAAATATTTAACAGTTTTATTCTCGTATTGATGACTGTAGCCGTTGGTTCATTTGGTGGATTTTCACAGCTTTGACTTTGATAGTCCAAATACAAAGTAGCATCAATAATTTCTCCCGTAACACCAGGACCGTTGTAAACATGAGCGGCAGTAATAAATAGAGGTTTACCATCTTGAGCGGTATTGTTGATGAAAAATGCCGTACAACCATTGTATTTGAATACACCCTTGATTTGATTGCGATAATTATCAAAATCTGAGCACGCCGCATTGATATGGCATGGTAGCGATTCCCCAAATCC
>PFPO01000029.1 GCA_002793075.1 Candidatus Komeilibacteria bacterium CG_4_10_14_0_2_um_filter_37_10 | reverse complement strand
TTCTAACTTTTGCCACCTTGATAATTTCTATTTTTTCGATGATTGGTGAATATAGGGGGAATATTTTTTCGACACCAACGCCTTCACTAACTTTACGAACTGTTAAGGTTGCTCCTTGCTCTTTACCGTGTTTGAGAGCTAAAATTTTACCCTCAAAAATTTGAATTCTCTCTTTTAATTCACCCTTAGCATTAGTTTCTTTAATGATTTGATGAATCTTAATAGTTTGACCAGGTTTGAGAGCAATACTCTTAGGATCAAACGCGACGTCCGCTTCTTTTCTAGTTTTTTCTTTTCTTACCGCCTTTGAGGCATTCTTTTTTTTGTCAGCCATATAGTTTTAATGATTATTTAATGTCCCTGATATTCTAATCAAAAATTAGGTAAAAGTCAAGGGTTTAATTAAGATAGTCGATAGTTCTCTTTTTTAAGGATATCAATAATATTATTCAGCGCCTCTTCTAGTTTATTTTGCTCATTCCTCACAATATAATCATAATATTGTTGCTCGTTATCTAATTCATTGGCTGCTGTTTTTAATCTACTCGCCAAATATTCTGTAGAAATTTTAGGATCGCGGCGAATTAAGCGTTCTTTGATTACATCAAGCGAACCAGGATTTAAAAAAATAGTAATAGCGTCATAGTTTTTTTTGTAGTAGTTAGCCCCCACTAAGTCAAGATTCATAATAATATTTTTTCCCACGCTAAATTTATTTTCTAGATCTGGTTTATAAGAACCATAATAAGTATTAGTATTTTCAAAATAAGTATATTCTAATATATTACCCACCGCAATTTGCTTACGGAATTCATCCTCGGTGAAAAAATAGTAATCAATTTCATTTTTTTCATTTAATCTGGGTTTTCTCGTTGTTGCTGTAATCAGTCTGGTAAAAATAGGATATTTTTTTATCAAGCGATCAGTTATGGTACTTTCGCCGCTGCAAGTAGGCCCAGCTATTACCAGCACCCGCCTTTGATCATTATTGTTATTAGGCATGTAATAAATTATGATTAGTTAAGCGATTATATTTTATTTTAACTTAGTCAAAAAATTAGCCAACTCTTTGGGTAATGGTGACTCATAGGAAATAATTTTACCATCAAGATCAGGCCAAGCTACCTTATGAGCGTGAAGAAAAACGCGAGATAAATTATTTTTGATCGTTATGTTTTTATTCTGATACAATTTATCACCAGCCAGGCTCCTGCCCAGTGCGGAAAAATGAACACGAATTTGATTGGTACGACCAGAGTGTAGAGAAATGCTCAGCAGAGCATAATTTCGATATTGTTTTATTACTTGGTAGCTAGTTAAAGATTTTTTTCCACCTTGTTGGTGCGAACGAGCTGCCATTTTGCCAGTGTTTTTGGATCGGGTAATCGGCAAATCTATTTCACCGCTGGGGGCGGAAAATTGACCATGTACCAATCCCAAGTATTCCTTATCCACCTTTCTTAATTTGAATTGCTGTTTTAAATGATCATAGTAATTTTGATTGAGGGGAATAACCATTAAGCCGGAAACATCCTTATCTAAACGGTGGACCAAAGCTGGACGCAACGGATCTTCACCTATTTGTCGAGCCTGGGGAAAGTTTTTTAGTAACCAGTCAATTAGTGATGGCTGATTTGGTTTGTTGGCTGTAGCATGAGCCAGTAAAGCCGTTGGTTTTTCAATAACCACATAGTTATCTATTTGATCGATGATGTTAATATTTGGTAACGCCAATATAGCATTATCGACTTGGATGGTTGAAAGCTGTGTTATTTTTGGCTCTTGCCACTCAACGCGATCACCGTTTTTTAAAAAGAAGTGGTTAATTTTAATGGTTTTTTCGTTGACCCAAACATTGCCGCTGATGATGTTTTTTTGGATAGCAGCACGGCTTAGATTGTTTAGTTCAGCCAATAAAAAAACATCCAAGCGCATTCTCTCGTCTTTTAGATATTGAAATGTTTTAACGCTGTTCATAAAGGTATTATAAGTAAAATAAGTAATAAAAAAAAGCCTAACAGAACATTACAGCTTAATCATCGGACAATTATTATGTTTGATCTAGCTACAAAGAT
>PFPO01000028.1 GCA_002793075.1 Candidatus Komeilibacteria bacterium CG_4_10_14_0_2_um_filter_37_10 | reverse complement strand
GCTGATGCCCAGAACTTTACCTTAACAGCAGCCAGTGGTGCGATTACTTCAGCCACTACTGCCAATATTGCTTCTAACGTAGTAGCAACGAAATTCATCGTTACTTTAAGTACTAATACACCAACCGCTGGCGTAGCTGATACCGTAACTTTAAGAGCTACTAATGCTGGTAATATTACTGACGTTGATTATGATCCAACTGGTTTGACCTTTACTTTTGTTGATTCAGTGGCAGCTAATTTAAGCACTCATACTTCACCTGGTAGTAATTCGCCAACAATTCCTAACTCGGCTACGGTTATTGCAGCTTTTGCTTCTGGTGAAGCTTCGTTGGCGACATTTACTTTAGTAGAGGCAGAAAGTTTGGGAACTATAACTGTTAGCGACGCAACTTTATCAGGTACTTCTGCTAGTGTTACTGTGAAACATGCAGCTGCTAGCACATTTACTGTAACTCCTTCATCTACTACTCCCGATACTAATACAACTCTTAATGCGATTGTTACGGCAAAGGATACTTATGGTAATACAGCGGACGGCGCTAATGGTGCAACCGCTTTTACTGGTATAGTTTTCTTAACAACGAATGCCACTTCCCCAGTTTGGTATAATCAGGTGGCGAATATTACTTCCGGTGGTACTAAGACATTTTCTAGTGCAGTAAAATTTCAAACAGTAGAAAATAATGTAACTATTACAGCTGAAAATAACGGAGCTACCGTAACTGGTACTTCGGCAACAATCACAGTTTCGTCACCAAGCGCTCCTACCGTAACTGCTCAAACACCAGTCAATGGTGCAACGAGCCAAGCTATTACTGTTTCGCCAACCGTAACCTTCTCCGAAGCTATGGACGCGACAACAGTTAATACCAATACTGTTCAAATTCGAGCTTTGACTGGCGATGCCATTGTCAATTCTGTAGTTACTTACAATGTCTCAACTTTTGTAGCTACTATTGACCCAGTTGCTAGTTTAAGTAACAGTACTTCTTATTATGTTTGGATATCTGGTGCAAAAAATTCCGCTGGAACAACTGTAACCGCTTATACAACCGGTGCTGATCAAGATTTTGGAACCGTTGCTTTAGCAGATGGTACACTCGCAGTTACTGGTATTAGCTCGGTAGAAACTTATGCCGCAGTTGCTGGTGGTTGGCCAGATGGTGATTCGGCTACCGCTGATGGCTGGTCTTGGACTTTTAGTGTCACAGTACCAACAACCGAAACAAGTTTTGCTATGAGGTTTGCTAATTGGACCAGTGGTAGCAATACCATTGCCACTGCTAATAACATTCGTTTCTATAGCGCTCAAGCTTCTGCCAACGCTGATGCTGATAATACTAGATTGATTACGGTGGCCGCTACTGATAGTACAGCGATTACCTTGACTAGTGACTTAGATGCAACGACTGCTGGCCGTCAGATACAAGTAACTGTCCAAGCACAAGTGCCAACAGGGTCAGCCGCTGGTTCCTATTCAACTTCCTACGGCATTACTTCAGTTGCCCCATAATCTAGATCAAGATAGTTAATTTATTAGGGGAAGAAGATTTTCTTCCCCTGAGTAAATTAATTATAGATAGTTTGTTAATTTTAAATTAAAGATAATAATATGATTAAAAAGAGTTTTCATTTATTGATAGTTATACTAGTTTTAGGATTAGGATTTTATGCTATCAATGCCATGGCTTCCTCGGTTACCGGTGATCTAAATACGGGCTTAAATAGCAACGGCGGTAATATGGATGGCGTAGTAGTTGCTGCGCCAACACCTTCGCCAGCAGCCGGCACCTACAGCAGCACGCAGAGTGTGACTTTGACTGCCACCGGATCAACTGCCATTTGCTATACGACCAACGGCACGACTCCAGCTTGCGCTACTTCTATCACTTGCACTACTGGTACAAAATATAGCTCAGCCGTTTCTATTTCCAGTACAACAACGCTAAAAAGCATTGCTTGTTATAATAATGATTCCGGCGGACCAGTAGCCAGCACCGTTTATACAATTGAAAGTTCTGGCGGCGGAGGCGGCGGCGGCGGTTCATTACCACCATCAGATACTACCGCGCCAACCATCAGCAGTATTTTAGTAAGTAATATTAGTGCTACTGGATCAACTATCAGCTGGTCAAGCAACGAAAGTTCACTGACCTGGCTAGTTTATGGCACGTCATTTATTTACGGTTCGGAAAGTAAATCTACTGGTTATAGCACAACACATAGCGTAACTTTAACAGGATTAACAGCTAGTACTACCTATCATTATCAGCTCAAGGGTAAAGATAGTACTGGCAATGCCGGTAGTAGCAGTGACTATGTCTTTACGACGTTAGCTGCTGGTGCACCAGTAGTTGTTGAGCCAACACCACCGACAACACCACCAGCAGCACCAACGCCACCAACCACAGTTCCTGGCACCTATTCACTCGATGAGATTACTAAAGTTACCGGTGGTAACATTAGTGATTTAACAGCAATACGAAATGAGGCTTTGGAAACAAAGTTAAATAGTAGTTTAGTTACGCCATTAGTGAAGACTTTTAGTACCATGACTACCGATCAGAAAAACATTGTTTTAAATTTTGTTACTTATGGTACGGACTCAACGCATATATTAGGCAGTGGCGAACGAGCTGGTGTTGTCAGTAGTTTTATTTCCGCTTTTGGTAAACCGCCAGTAAGTGATGCTGATTGGAGTGATGTTATTAAAATAGCTAATGGCCGCTGGCCAAGTCAAACAAATGCTGCTAAAGAAGCTACAGCCAAGGTTAGTTTTAGGTCAATTTATTTACGTCAGCCAAATATGAAGGATAAGTATGATAATGCTGCAGTAACAGTCATGAGTTATGGTTTAAGACCAGCTCTGCGTAATCTAAAATCAGAGGCTATTGCCATTAAAACCTTTCGAGCTATATTTGGTTTCGCACCAACCAAAGCCAGTAGCTGGGATGCCGTGCGGGCAATTGCCTATTCCGGAGCTAAACGATAGTAAAATTAAACATTCTTTTCTCTAAAACTGCTCATTACTAAAATGAGCGGTTTTAATAACAGTTTAATTTGTTGACTTTTTGGATAATTATGATAATCTAATGAACAGAAAAGATCTTATGAAAAGCAAAATATTCATATCCTTATTATTAGTAACAGTATTGTTTTTATGTAACTTGGGAACTGCCCAAGCTTCTTTTTATCGTAATAATTCTAGCGACACGGCTTTTATTTATGGCCGCGGGTGGGATGAGCAAGGTCACGAAGTGATGGGCTGGGGTTATAATCACAGTATGTTGGCTAATTATGGTTACAACGAAGATCAAAAGAATCCAGTTTTAGTACAAATTTCCGATATCAGTACCAATGAAGCAACTATTAATTTTAATATTAGCTATATCAGTCAAAGTCAGTTAGAGTATGGTATGGGAAATTTATCGGCGCACAGTACTAATACTAATTGGCAAACAGGCAAACAAAAAATAGTACTCAAAGAGTTACAATGTGCCACTCTATATCAGACGCGGGTAGTAACGCGCGACGTAGCTAATAATAAATATTATAGTGATACAAAATTAGTTCAAACCCTTTCCTGTCAGACAGATTTCGGCGATCATCAAAGTTTTGATGTGACTAACAATAATGGAATATTAGAGCTGACACCTGATTTGAGTGGTCAGACTAAACTCTATTTACTTAATGGTCATCGATACACTTTGACTCTGTCGAAAAATTCGGTCAATACCCAAGCTATAGTAAGGGTAGCAGAACAAACCACTCTCGTGGAACCAGCAATTAGTCAGGGATTATTTTCTGTTTATGAACATCCGATAAAAATAGAGTTAAATAATTTATTAGATCAGCAGTCAATAGTTTTTTTTAATCAACCAGTATCTTTAGCCGTGGAGTATGATCAAGGAGCAGTAAAGAATTTTGCCGAAGATCAGATGCAAATAGCCTACTTTGATGATCAGCAAAATAAGTGGATTGCTTTACCTACGACCACTGATACCAATCAGAACACTAGCTACACCTTTATCTATAAAACCGGCAGTTATAAGCTGTTTGGTACTTTACCTAATTGGCTGAATAGTAATATCAAAAGTGATGTTGTTTATCGTGAACAAACTGGCCAGAGAATTTATTACGTCAAGGATGGTATTAAAAATTATATTGACAACTACGCTATTTTAAATTCCTGGGGCTGGCAGATCAGCCACATTGTTGTGACGCGTGATCTAAGTCATTTGTTGCTAGGAATGGACTTGAAGTATCGCGATGGTTCTTTGATTAAAATTGGAACCAATTACTATTATATTGAAAAAGGTACCAAGAGAATGTTAAATTCGGAAACTGTTATCGCTGACTTGGGCTGGAATAAAGATTGGGCTTATATTGCTGGCAAAAATGAATTAGATAATTATCCCGATGGGCGAGCAATCTTTGATGCGGAGGAAAGACCAGATTATAGTTTGATTAAATATACGAACAGTCCAAAAGTTTATTTGTTAGAGAGTAAGAAAAAAAGATGGATTACCGACGAAAACGCTTTTCGTAAAAATAGATTTTCTTGGGCTAAAATTGTTACCGTGTCCATAACGGAAATTTATCCTGATGGCGAGCCATTAAAATAGGTCAGGGTAGCTAAAAATGCTAATTTTTATTATAATATAATTCATGCGCAGGATTATATTATTTTTTTCTATCATTGTTATTACTGTTAGTAACGCTAGTCCCTTACAAGCGATTACTACTAATGATCCATTATACAGGGAACAAACCTATTTACCCTTTATCAATATTGAGAAGGCCTGGGACTATCAAACAGGTTCCAGTGATGTGGTGGTAGCTGTCATTGATACTGGTGTTGATATTGATCACCCCGATTTATTTGAAAACATTTGGGTCAATCAAGGTGAAGTCAGAGGTGATGGCATTGATAATGATAATAACGGTTATATTGACGATATTAATGGTTGGGATTTTATCCGTAATCAAGCTGATCCAAAACCGAAGATTGATTATCAGCATACTGCTACTGGCATGGAACACGGTACGCTGGTTGCTGGTATTATTGGTGCTCGCGGCAATAATAATTATGGGATCGCTGGTATTAACTGGCAAGTGTCAATAATGTCGCTGGTGGCTTTAAACGGCGATGGCTCTGGTAATATGAGCGATGTCGTGAAGGCCATTAATTACGCCACCGACAACAATGCCGATATTATCAATTTATCTTTAGTCGGATCAATGTCTGACACATCTCTTGATCAAGCTATTGCCCATGCTACCGCCAGTGGCGTATTGGTAGTTGCTGCCGTCGGAAATGAAAAAATCGGTGAACATAATATTGATAATAGTGTTGATCTTGGCGTACAACCGCGCTACCCAGTGTGTAGTGAGACCAGTGAAAATACTGTTTTGGGGGTTGGTGCTATTGATTATTTAAATAGCAAATCATTATTTTCCAATTATGGTAAATGTTTGGATATTAATGCTCCTGGTCAGTTATTTTTTGGCCTTAATTTATACTACCCAGTTATTAATGAATATCGAGAAAAATTTTCTGGCTATTGGTCGGGTACTTCTATGGCCACCCCAGTGATTACTGGTGTGGCAGCTTTATTAAAAGCTACTGATGAGTCGCTAACCAATAAACAAATCATTAAGTTAATTACTGATCAAGCAACAAATATTGATGCCAGTAATTACCGCTATGCCGGTAAAATGGGTGCTGGGAAAATAAATGTTGATCACTTATTTGATCAGCTAGCACTCACCACTAATGGCCAGAATCAATTATTAGGCAGTAATCGCGATGGACAGGAAATATTTTTCTACAATCAGAAACTGGATTTGATTAACAGTATTAAATTAGACAGTAAAATATCTACTAATTATCACTATGCGCCAATTACTAAGGACGCCAAGATCGTCTTAGCTATTGCTCATAATGGATTTGTTACCCTTTTGGCCAAGACCGGAGAACAAGTAGCACAATGGTCAACCAATGCACCCTTGATTAATATATTAAGCTGGAATGATAAATTGGTTGGTTATAACAATAAAGATGTTTTTATTTATGCTATTGATGGTACTGAACTTTTAAGTTTCACGACTAGTGGCATTGACGATTTTCAGATTAGTGATATTGACCACGACCAAATTGATGATCTGCTAGTTCTCGATCGCAACAAAATTTACGTCTATTCACAGCTAGGCATAATGAAAAATAGTATATCATTAGTGAGTAGTGCACCATTAAATAGCTTTACCATCAATAACGACTATCTTATTGCCACGCAAGTTAATAAAAAGGAATCTGCCGTTGCCGCGTTTAATCATCAAGGTCAACTGCAAAAGACTATAGCGCCATATCCCAAGTTTACTAAGAAAATTCTGGTTCGTTCCTGGCGCCAGCAAATATTAGTTGTTCCACTAGAGGGCGGAGGACCGCATTTAAAGATTTATGATAATAATCTAAAATTAATTAAAGAAAAATTCATTACTGATGTTAAGAATAGCAAGGGTTTAACTATTTATGCCCATTAAAGCATTGTATAATAAGCATCTACCTTTTTTACAACAAGCAACAAAATTTATTGTGGTGGGTTTTGTGAACACGCTAGTTGATTATGTATTGTATTATATTTTAACGAGAAAGATTAGTTTTTTTACTGATCATTATTTGGTAGCCAATGCCATTTCCTTCTTTGTAGCAGTAGTTAATAGCTATTTTTTGAATAATTATTGGACATTTTCTACTCAGCAGAGCTTTCGGTGGCGAATTTTTATCCAATATGTTTTAATATACATAGTTGGTAGCTTAATTGTCGCGGAACTAATCTTATTCTTAGCTGTTGACATATTGAACATTTATGATCTAATTGGTAAAGCCCTAGCTGTAATTATTGGTTTTTTATGGAATTTTACAATTTTAAGAAGATATATATTTAAACAATAAAATAGTAATTATGAAACAAGTTATTTTTGATAAGAAAAATATTTTAATTTTTGGTGGGGCGGGTTTTTTGGGCTCTCATCTCTGCGAGGAGTTGGTCAAAAATAATAAAATTATTTGCGTGGATAATTTTGTTAGTAGCTCAGTGGAGAATATTAGATTTCTCATGCAGTTGCCAAACTTTCGCTTTATTAAACACGATATTGCCCAACCATTAATTTTGGAAAATTGTTTGGAATTGAAGGATTTTAAAATTGAATTTCAGGGTATTCAGGAAATATACAATTTGGCCTGTCCGACAAGTGCGAAAAATTTTGATAATTATATTATAGAAACACTGGACGCTAATTCACTAGCCTTAAAAAATATTTTAGAATT
>PFPO01000027.1 GCA_002793075.1 Candidatus Komeilibacteria bacterium CG_4_10_14_0_2_um_filter_37_10 | reverse complement strand
ATCGCCTAAATGTTCCACAAAAAATATACCCGAGCCGTCATAATTAGCGGTCACAATCCAATTATTATCTGGGAAGTCAGTGATTACTTTAGCGGCAATTTTTTCACCCGTACTATCAAAACTAAAACCTGTCATCTCGGGTGGCAGGGTAATTTGTTTCTGCCGGATAAAATCATAAACAATGTTGGCGCCATCGGGATATTCCAGTACTGCCCGCTGGCCATTGTGCGACCAAGCGATCTGTTCAACATTGTGAAATATTTTATCGCTCATCAATACTTTTTGACCGCTAAAATACTTATAAAATTGACCATTATTTTGGTCATAATATTGTAACTGGCCAGTATTATTCCGAGTTAAACCAAAGACCTTTTGACCGCTGGTGGCGTCAATTGTTTCTACTATCGCTTCTGGCTGTTTTTGCTTATCAGTTTTTTCCTGATTCGTCAGACTTTCAGAATTAGTCGTGTTCTCATTTCCGATCAACTGACCATTTTCGTCATTACCAATAGTTGGTAGACCATTAATCTGAACTTGCTCATTAATAACGACAGCTTCTGGTGTTACTTGAAAAAAAAGTAAATACATTAAATAAGCCAAAATAATCACCAGGATAATAAAGATCAAGATAATTATTATTTTTTTTGTTCGCGGATTTAATTCCATATGATTAATAAATTACAACAAAAACGCTGGGATTGGTATACCGAATTCATTTAAAATAAATTTGATAATCTCGCCATAAAATATCTTATACGCCTCTAAGGGATTTTCTACAATATAGATAATCGCTACAATAAAAAAAACTATAATACCAATATAAACTACTTGTAATAACATTACGGCCCAGGCCAGTAAATGCACATACCAACTCAAGCTAGCAGTTTTCAATATCTTACCACCAATCATAACTGCAAAAGAAATACCCCAAGCAGCAGCTGCTTGACCAATATCTAATAACGGCACCAGGCCCTGGATGGCTAAATTTGAAACTGTTCGATCCAAAGGATTTTTTCCCATTAATTTACCAAGTACCTCATCCGTCATCTGATCACCCATCACATTCATCGCCATAGCCAATTTCGGATCTTTCATTAAAACTTGTTTGGCCAAAGCACGTTCCTTTTGTTGTTCATTGCCAAGCTGTCCCGCCCATTTATTTTTGTCACCATTCTGACCCCGACTTTCTTGTCCAGCGTTCATAATTTTACCCTGCGCATCCCATTCCCGCCGCATTGATTCACCGCGTAGTTGTGTCTCTTTTTGTACTAGTACTCGTTGCGCGGGATTCATATCCTCGCCTTTTTTCCAAGCTTCGTAAGCAGCAACTTGTGGATCGTTTACTGGTTGTTGGTCAGCACTCATCTACATTTCCCGAAAAGTATTAACTAACCACGTTTCATTATTTTTCAAAAGACCTATTTTATATTTTTTATAAATAATATTTTGCTTACTGCCAACTTTCTCCACCTTTTGCACCTCCAGCTCTAGTTCCCCACCCTGTTTATCGTTGAGAGTTACTCTCTCAGCTAGCACCTTAGTGCTGACACCATAAAAATTATCCGCATTATAAAACTCTCGGACTTTCTGCAATTCACTATCAGCTGCTTCTTGCATCTGTTTGGTCATATTAATTCTGACTGCTTCAATATTCTCCCCCCAATTCTGATTGGAAAAACTCAAATACCGTTCCGTAAAATTTCTCGCTGCTAAACGTAGGGCTAACAAATCCTTGCTAGTTTCATCTGTTTTGACACTGGCGCTGTCAAATACTTGTGGCTCCGTCTTTAAATCTTCGCTTAATTTACTTTGCTCGTCACTGGTTGGCTGCCAAAGTAATATCAAAGCAACTACCAAAACTAGAATAACCGCAGCAATACCTATAATAATTATTTGCCGACGCGATAAATCCATATTTTTGATCATAATATTATTTATTATTTATTTTTTTCTTCTTTTTTACCTTGTTGAGCAGCAAACTCCTTCTTCGCTTCCTCGATTTCTAATAGCTGCCGCGGGTCTGAGGTTATCACCTGATCTTCGGCGTAAGAAGCAATGATCTGAATAGCGGCGTGATTGCTACCGGCAAAAAATATTCCCGTACCAGTGCCACCTTCCAATAGTAAATATTTCTCTCCTTCGGTTAACATGAAAGTCTTTTGGACATTATCAATAGCGGCTGGTGATTGTTTCAATAATATTTGCAAAGCGGAGTTGGTAACAATTGCCCTCCCATACTTGCTATTTAAAAAGTCATTAACATCCTGAGTGATGGTAGTAACTCCTAAATAGTATTTACGACATCTTTTAACCAACGCAAAAATAAATTTCGCCGAATCTTCGTGTTGCATTAACCACCAAGCCTCGTCAATTACTAAAATTCTCTTTTTTAATTTTGACCGAACAACATTCCAGATATAACTCACAATTGTATAAACGCCCGCTGGCCGTAACTCATCTTCCAAATCACGCACGGAGAAAACCACCAACTGATTGTTCATGTCAACGTTAGTCAGATTGTTTAACAAACCAGAAAAGGTACCCACCGTATATTTTTTTAATCGCAAAGCCAAGTCTTCTCCACCCTCCATGCCTGACAAGATCTGTTCCAAATCACTCAATATTGGCGGCTCAATCTTACTAAGATCACTTTCCGGACCAATATCTTTTTTGGCATAAGTTTCCAAAATAGCGCGATCAATTAAAGAGTCCTCCTGATGAGTAAAGTCGCCCAATAAAATCTTGAGTAGTCCTTTGATAGCAATAACAGCACTGCGGATAATATCGCCCGGTTTGGTATTGCCAGCGATACCGCGGGGTAAATCAAAAGGATTGATTTTGCTTTCCGAATTCAAAGAAATATTAATATACGTTCCCCCGACGGCATCGGCTAAATATTTATATTCACTTTCTGGATCAATAATGATAACTTCAGCGCCCATCATTAAGCTCCGCAATACCTCCAGCTTAACACAATAACTTTTACCAGCGCCGGATGTCGCAAAGACGCAGGCATTGGCATTCTGTAAGGAAAAACGATCAAAAATAATCAAGCTATTGTTATGACGATTAATACCATAAAGAATACCGTTGTTGGACGTCAGGTCGGAGGAAATAAAAGGAAAGGATGAGGCCGCTGGTGATGAATTCATATTACAAGAAATAATCAATTCGTCATTACCAATCGGTAAAGTAGAATTAAATCCTTGTTCAGCTTGATATAATGCCTTTTTGGAAACAATCAGTTTCGAACCAACAACGCCTTCAATCTCATCTCCTAATTTATTAAGTTTGTCTTCGGAATCAGCATAAAATGTTATATACAGAGCGAACTGAAAAAATTTTTCAACGCCTTGTGTCAAATTATCACGTAAACTTTCAATATCCAGCAACGCCGTTTCCTTAATAGGATCACGTGGTGCACCTTTTTCCCTTTCTGAATATATTTCGGCCTCTAACGAACCGACCCTATTTTTTAATTGTCGTAAAACGACTGATGATTTAATGGGATAAAAATACATAGCGACGTCCAATTCCGCATTCAAATTAATAATCGGTGCAAACCAACCCAGGGAAACAAAACGCGGATAGAGGGTAACAAAAATTGTCCGGACATATTTTTGATCCAATCTAATATAATCATTTTTAACTTCCATACTGGAAGGAGCGATCAATTCACGAACGCTGGTAACACCAGCACGAAATACACGCTCCGCTTCTAATAGTTCCTTATCTTTAATATTCTCACCAGTAGCTGGCTGTTTCTTTTTTTTCACTTCCGTCTCTTTATCGTTCGCGGGTTTATTTAATTGTTGCCAATCAACTTTTACCATTTATTTTTATTGTTCCAAATTATATTGATTAATATCCGTCATTTTTTCTAAATCCGACGTCCGGGGATTATAACTGTTGTATAGCAGCTCAATCAGTCCCTGAGTATCCAAACGCACAGCTTTTAAACCCATACCACCTAACGCTGACTGCACCAACGATACTCGTCGTTCTAATTCACCACTATATTCATCAAATTTTTGTTTATTGAGAGAGATGACGTTAGTGGAAGTAAACACTTCAGATAACTGCGTAAAAAAGCCCTTCTTACCAGCGCTGCCTGGTTCATAGGGTACAACGACATAAAATTTCTTACTCATAATTTCCCCAATGGTCAATAATTCAATAATAAATTTTTTATAATCAACCAGTTGCAATCGTAATAGTTCATTTTGCACTTCTTTGATACGTTTATCAATTTTAGTTAGATAATCATCAATATTTAATTTCCGTGATTGTAAAACAATTTGAATGGGAAAATCTATAGTATTTAATAAAGATATATACCCTTGCAATAAACCCTTCTGTTCATCTTCATTCTTTAGAGAAAAATTTATCGACGAGGTCATTAAAACAGCGCGTAAACCGCCGTTTTTTAAAACAATAGTATTGTCACGGACAGTTGACACAAATAAATATTTTTGTGCCGCTGCTAAATATTGATTTTTTGCTTTATTATTTTTCATTTTTTTCTAATTCATTTTCACCTTCATAGGCGCCCCCAGTATCAATAATCAAAGATAGCTCAGATAAACGTGAAGATGATACTCTTTTGACCGGTACAGTTGAACCAATACTCATTTTTTGCTTTTCCTCATACTTAGCGGGCGTTGTATAAGGCTCTTTTTTCCAAACACGTACCTTGGGTGACTTCATGGTCTTGATATAGTTCAGTAAAAAAACATGAAACGGTGCTGTATTTACCTTAACAAAAGCGAAAAGAACAACAAAAACCAAAATGATAATACCCTCCAACAAAAAAAGGGTGAAATCCGATAGTTTATAACAAATAAAACCAAATAATGCTCCGACTAAGAAAATAACGAACTGCCTAGTGGTCAAGGGACCTAAAATTCTACTTTCGACATCAATAAATTGCGGCACTCGGAATTTATCCATAACTAGAATCTTAGTTTTTTATTGAGTAGGGAAATGGCATTAAATTCATCAAAGTTCAAATTATCATTGGGTAATTTTTGTCTTTCGCGCTCAACGATTAAATTAATCGGCACGCCTTCTTCCAAACTTAATCTGCCTAACCGTAAATATTGTTGATAAATAGGACTACTCTGCCAGGCCTTCACTATCTCCATACGACGAGCTAATGATGGGGCGCTAAAAACATCAATCTTTTCTTCAATTTTTCTCAGCGATTCGGCAGTACTACTAGCTAAACGGCGTAAAATTTTAACATTCATTTGACTAATTTCTTCCAAAGGACCCGTCATTCTATTAAATTTTCTAATTTCTTCAACTATTTTTTTGCCTTCGGGTACTTGTCCGACGCGACGTTGGGCTAATGATGACTGAATGGTTGGTGCGGGAATATCATTGATCGTTATCTTCTTTTCTTGTTCACTTAATAAACGTTTATGCCAATCCTCCTTGGCTGCTAACTGCGCTTTTTTTAACTCCTGTTTAACCTGATCCTCTTGCCGCCACTTTTTTTCCTGCAAATTAACACTCACCACCTCGCCATTACTATTGGCTATCTGCTCTTTAATCTCCTTTAAAAGCTGCATAATAGCGTCTATTTTCGTTGTTGGCCAGGCAAAAAGCTCGGTTAAACTAAGACGAACGTCGTGAGCCTGTCTGGCGCCCCGAAAAAAAACGAATAGCAACTTGGATAATTTTAATTGCTGTTCTTCAATTAAAACTAAATCAAATTTTAATATTAATTTATCAATAATCTTTTCTAAACTAAACTTTTTTGCTTCTTTAATCATTCCCTGCGGTGCAACCATAGGTGGCAGTGGTGCTAAAAGCGGCTCTTCCATACCAGTGTCCAGGATAGCAGTACTTTGTTCGTGGCCAAATAAAAGCTGAACGCTATTATCTTTCAACCATTGGGTCAAATTTTGAAGTTGACCAGACTGCCAAATGAATAGCTGACCACTCTTGTCTTTAAATAAATATTCTGAGGTAATATTATCCATGTTTTATCAAAATCACCACTAAATTATAACATAAAATAATTATTTTCACAATAAAAAACTATTGCTTACAAAAGGTTATAATTTGCCGACCAACAACTTGATCGGGACGACTATAAATAAAATTACTAATGCCAAAAATGCCAAAATTGTTTAGCTCCTGACTATAATCAACTACTTGCCACTGGCGATTATTGATTAAATGTGGTTGATAGGTTAATAATATTTGCTGTCCCAAACGAAATACTGGCCACACCATAACTAGTTTGGTACCCGGTAATGTAATTTGATTAAGGGATGAAAAAAATGCACAGTATAAATTTTGTAGTTCTTTTTGCACTTGTTGTATGCGACTAAATGTTGGTCTGGTTTTCCAGGCTGGTCCCAAATACGGTTCGGTAACCACTGCACCAATCTTCTCACTAACTAATTCTTTTGGTAACGTCGTGGCGTCAGTACTATTAATTTGGACCTGACACTGTAACTCTGGATGTTGCTGCTGGTACCACTGATAATTTTTTTTGCTGTCAGTTACGGCTTTTTGAGAAATATCACTACCTAATATTTTTTGATAACCCATGGTCATGGCTTCCAACAACAAAACCCCCGAACCACAAAAAGGATCAAACAATGCTTGCTCTTTTGGCAGTTGTGCTAAGTTGATCATTAAGCGAGCTAACTTGGGTGGTAGCATACCGCTAGTAGCATCAACTTGCGGTTTACCATAATCACGCTGGCCAAAATCTCGCCAATCTTGTACTTGCTTGGTAATACCGTAATAAAATTTATTTTTTCGGCAAATTAACAATAATTCACAACCGCCAATTAATAACTTTTCTTTACTGACAATAATAGATGAGAGTTCTGTTTCCCGACTACTAACTAAACGCGCCGATTGCCCTTGCTGAGCTAATAGTTTCTTCCAATGTAGAGAATTTTTTTCGCATTCCTTTTGCCATTGCTTAATTTTTTTTTGCTCATCAAAATAATAGGAAAAGCCAAAATTAAACTTTTGATTTTCTATTATCTGTCGTTGCAAAATGCTTTCTACTATTGACCAATCATATTGCTCGCTACCATCTAATAAAGTACCAAATTTAATTGATCCACCCAAAATAGAAAAATCAAACTCCTGATCCATCTGTACCAAAAGTACATAATCAAAATAATCGATCAATTTAATCATTATCTGTTGCTGTTGGGCAACGGCTAAAATCTCTATCAGAGATAGCGCTGGATTATTTCCTAAAATAAAAAAATATTTGTTATTCATCATGGAGTAATTATAGCTTGATTAATCTTGACTCACAAGAGTGTTTATGCTAATCTAAATTATTATAAGTTTTTTATCAATAAAATATGGAGTGCTTATGGGTTTATCCGCATCAATAGCGACTAATGATTCAGCTAATACTTCTATTAACTCTACACTTATTTGCCCTATTAGTCTGCGACGAAACTGGATTCATAGCTACAAACAAGTGGTAATAAACAATCCAACAACAGAATCACGCTGCCCGTGTTGCAATTTAACATTATTATCTTTCATCAATCACGAAATCAATCAAATCAGTCATCAAAAACAATTAGGAGAAACAAAACTTGAAACCCAAAACGGATAATATCGTCAATAACAAAAAAATGACACTAATAGCAATTTCCTGCTTGATCACCTATTTTCTAATAATTGTCTTAATTGGTTTAGCTGCCGGTACGCCAACACATAAACGTTGTCTTGTTCTCAGTGAACGAATAATAGAAAAAGGTGGACAGCAATACATCAGTCTGCAAGATGTAAAAACCGGCGAAAATTTTCTGGCAATTAACAACAAAAGTGTTACCTGGAAAAAAGGTGATGTTGTCAAAGTTGAACTCTGGACAACTGACGCTTACTTACACGGTGTCAATGAAAGAGAGTATCGACTCAGTAAATAGTACTTCACAAATTCAAGCTACCAGTTAAACGGTAGCTTTTTTTATGATTGACAAAATCTGTAAACTTACTATTATGTAACTTACAGCTTATTAATTTACCTACTAATATAATGAATAATATTTACGATAATATCAACAACTTTGGCGATACTTTTGAACACTTTTCCAATCACTTCAAAAAAGTACTAGTTACCGCCCAAGAACTAGCCATTAATCTACGAAATCAATCGGTTGAACCCCTGCATTTACTCTATGCCCTCAGCATAGAAAAGGGTAGTATTGCTGCTGATATCTTAGCCAAAAATAAATTTACCAGCACCGAGGCTAAAGATATTTTAGTAGTCCTAGGCGATCATCACAATATTAATGATGGTTTACCAACTCTTACCGCTAGTACCCAAAAAATTATTGAGAAGTCGGCTACCCTAGCTTACGAAAACAATCATCGTTATATCGGTACCGAACATCTACTAGCTAGTCTAGCCAGCAGTCCAGACGCTAACTTATTAAAGCTCTTGGGTAGTAAGGGTATTAGTTTAAGTGCTATCAAAGAACATGTGTTAACGATTCTCAAAAGTACCTCTAAATTCGGTGACCTCACTAGCCAACAAAACAAAAACAACCAAGACGGCTTTACCGGCGATAATGAACTGGAAAAAATACTGCTGGGGCAAGAAAAACAAGAAATGAATTTATCTTCATTCACCACCGATCTGACTGATGAAGATGTTCAAAAAGAAATAGATCCAGTCATTGGCCGCGAAGCAGAGATTGATCGGCTGATCCAAATTCTTTCCCGTCGTACCAAAAATAATCCTATTGTCTTAGGCGATCCTGGTGTCGGTAAAACAGCTATTATTGAAGGCTTGGCCAAAAGAATCACCAAGGGCCAAGTACCTGATGTTCTAATCAATAAAAAAATACTCAGTTTGGATTTAGGCTCTACTATTGCCGGCACTATGTACCGTGGAGAATTTGAAAAAAGAGTAAAAAATATTGTTGAGGAAATAAAAAAGAATAAAAATATTATTCTTTTTATTGATGAGATTCATAATCTCATGGGTGCCGGAGCCACTGGCGGATCACTAGATGCCGCCAATATTCTCAAGCCGGAATTAGCGCGCGGTCATCTGCGTTGTATTGGTGCAACGACAATGGAAGAATACAAAAAACATATTGAATCCGATCCGGCCTTTGAAAGACGTTTTCAGCCAATTATTATTAAAGAGTCCACCAGGGAAGAAGCCATTGCTATTCTAGTCGGTCTCAAAGAAAACTATGAAAAATATCATGGTGTAACTATTACCGCCGAGGCTGTCACGGCGGCAGTTGATTTAAGCATTCGCTACTTACAAGATAAATATTTACCGGATAAAGCTATTGATTTGATTGATGAGGCGGCATCCAAACTGAAGGTTGAAGCCACGCGTGATGGTCGGGCCAAAAAAATAAAAAAGCTTCAAGATAATATTAAACAAATAATTAAGGATAAAGAAACAGCGATCCAGCAAGAGAATTTTAATCAGGCTTTGATTATTAAGGATAAAGAAAATGATTTAAATAAACAATTAGATAAACTGACTATTGATAGCGAGCGAGTAAGCCACAAAAATCTTGGTCAAATTACCGCCACGGAAATAAAATTGGTTATCAGTCGTATGACGCGGATCCCGCTCAAAGATTTGGCATTGGACGAAAAAAATAGATTACTAAATTTAGAAAATGAGCTGGCTAAATATATTATTGGTCAGGACGAGGCCTTACAAGCTCTCGCCCAAAGCATTAGACGATCACAAACGGGTTTGGGTAATCCTAACCGCCCAATCGGTTCTTTTATCTTCTTAGGCCCCTCGGGCATTGGTAAAACGGAAACGGCTAAAGTATTGGCCCGTGAATTTTTTGGTCGTAATGACGCGTTAATTCGCGTTGATATGTCGGAATTCGCTGAGAGTTTTAATATTAGTAAATTAATTGGCGCACCCGCTGGTTATGTTGGTTATAAAGACAAAGGCACACTAACTGATCGCGTTAAACACCAACCATACTCCGTCGTTCTCTTTGATGAAATTGAAAAAGCTCATCCTGATGTATTTAATCTCCTCCTACCCATCTTGGAAGACGGTCACTTGACTGATGCTGGCGGTAAAATAATTAACTTCAAAAATACTATTATTATTCTAACTTCCAATATTGGTTTAAGTGAATTTAATCAACAAGTGCAACTAGGATTTGATATTGAACAACAAAAAGAACAAGAGCTTTTAAGCAAATACCAGGAACTGAGTGTTAAAATTCTTGCCGATTTAAAAGAATACTTTCGACCGGAATTTTTAAACAGAATTGATGATACTATCATCTTTAAACCGTTGAGCAAAAAAGATATGCTGAAAATTGCCAAACTGCAAATCAGCGAATTGCTCAGTCGTTTATTGAAACAAAAATTACAAGCGCAAATTTCTACCAAAACTTTTAATTTTATTGTGGAAAAGGGCTTTAGCTCTGAACAAGGAGCACGGGGTATTCGTCGCGCTATTCAAGATTATCTAGAGGTACCGCTAGCAAATAAATTGCTTTCTGATCCACTGACAGAAAATTCAATGATAAAAATTTCCGTCAACAAAGATAAGATATTAGTTAACTAAATTTATTACCAAAAAACAGGGTTATAATTTATCATCCTGTTTTTTTATGCTTACTATTAAATCTCTCGGTCAAATAATATTGAATTGCCTTTGGCCACTAACTTGTTGTAGTTGTCACCAAGATGTTTTTCTCTTGTGTCCCGACTGCCAGGAGCAAATCACTTTACGTGATAAAAAACAGTGCCCCTTATGTAAGGGGGTACAGAAAAATACAGAAATTTGCCCTGCCTGCCAATCAACAACTGCTTTATCTAAAATAATTATTTGCACCGACTACGAAAATTCTATTATCCAAAAAACTATCCAGGCTTACAAATACCAATACTTATTGCCCTTGGCTGAACCACTAGCCGCTATTTTGATTAAGAAGTTTGAACAACTTATTAACCAAGGTGAGATAATTATTGATCCAAAAAATAAACCATTAATCATTCCCACGCCCCTCCATCGCCAACGTCAATGGGAGCGCGGCTTTAATCAATCAGCCCAATTAGCCAAAATATTCGCTCGCTACTTTGGCTTTGATTATAACGAAAGAATTATCCAGAGGAAAAGGAATACTACTCATCAAGCAGAACTCAATCGCGAAAAACGTCTACAAAACATGATTAATAGTTTTCAAATTACCCATGCTAATGCAATACAAAATAGAATAATAATTTTAATAGACGACGTGATAACCACTGGCGCTACTTTAAATGAACAAGCAAAAATACTCAAAGAGAATGGCGCTGCTGAGATTTGGGCTTTGGTAATTGCTAAAAATTAACCATCCTCGCAACTTGACATTATGCTACCGATAGTCTAAATTGTAATAGATCTTTAACAAATTGGAGTAAATATGTTCAATGAAAACAAAGAATCTATTTCTTATCCCGGAGACAAATTAAATGCTATTTATTTTTTCTTTTACTGTCTATTCTTCTCGGTTATTCTCTTCTATGCCATGATCTGGTTAATTACAATAACGATCAACTTAACAACAAGTTTAAACTATCATTTAAGAGAATCCTATTTCGTCAGTTCTCTGAGCTGGTTGCTGGTGATTATTATTGGCACAATGGTCGTTGGTGTAATGGGATGCTGTCTTTGGGCATTTGGTGATTTATTTAAACTTAAATTGTTAAAATACTACCTAAATAAATTCGTACCCTTTAAATTGGTATACGCATTTGCTAGGAGTATAATGCCCTAAGGAAACAAAACTTCGCAACTCTTAACCCGAGTTGCTTTTTATTACAATAATAACGAATAAATCTATTCTATATCACTATCTAACTGTTGGACTATCAGGTCGTAACTGAATTGATTGTGCTATGATACTACCGTCTTGATTTTTCGTACCACTAATCATCACAGTTTTTCCTACTGCTAAATCAGTAAGGGATCCGTCGGCCATTTTATTAATTTTGGTATTCGTGGAAAGAAAAACAATCGCCGAGCCACTATCTTGTAATTTAATCGTAATGGTTTTATCATCCTGACTGATAATTTCACCGTTAATAAAATTATTAGCGCCATTCATGCGACCGCCAAATTGTTGATCAAATTGTTGTCGTCTTTGCTGAAATTGCTCAGCCGTTTGATTCATCGGGTTCTTACCGGTTAAATTATTAGTAACACTGGTCTTACCATACCAGGTTCCTAAACCAAAAAAACCACCTGCTACTACTATTAATGTTACAATCCATAAAGTGTTTGCTTTTTTCATAAAATTTATTTATTAACTTAATAATTATTATTCATAACGCAAGGCTTCAATAGGATTTAATTTGGCGGCTCGTTGAGCTGGGTAATAGCCAAAAACTACACCAATGACAGCGGCCACACCAAAAGATAACATCACTGATTTTGGTGAAATAGTTGTGACAATACCCCCAAATTTTGTAATCCCCAACGCAATCAGCCAACCCAAAATAACACCCAGTAAACCACCAATAAAAGTCAGTACAATTGATTCAGTTAGGAATTGCGTATTAATTTCCGCGCGTTTGGCACCAAGAGCTTTTCGTAAACCAATTTCGCGGGTTCTCTCCGTAACGGTTGTTAACATCATATTCATAATCCCAATACCACCTACCAAAAGAGAGATAGCTGCTACTGAGCCTAATAACAAAGTAAAAGTATCGGTAATAGAAGAAGCAGCGCTAATAATATCCGCCTGATTCATAACGGTAAAATCGGCCAATTGGGGATCAACTATCTTGTGTCGCATTAATAATAATATTGTAACTTGTTGTTGTAAATCACTCATCATTTGTTGACCGGTGGCTTGAATACTAATAGAACTAACTCGATCGCTACCAGCTAAAAACTGTTGGGCGGTAGATAGTGGCACAAAAGTCATATCATCCTGATTACTAAAACCAGAACCACCTTTGGATTTGGTAACACCAATAACAGTAAATTCGATATTCTTTATTTTTATTTTTTGACTTAGCGGATCTACACCAGCACCAAAAATATCATCACGAACCGTAGGTCCTAAAACTACGACTTTTGCTCTACTCTTTTCTTGGGCTATGCTAATAAAAGAGCCCAGATCAATTTCTATATTACGCACCGTCATATAGTCTGCCACGGTACCAATGACCGAGGTATTGGTGTTTTTGCCTTTGGCTGTAATCTGATACCGACCACTTAGCTCTGGTGCGATTGCCTTGATATTGAGTATATTCTGAGTGATAGCATCAGCGTCTGCACGAACCAATGTTTGCGCTGAGCCACGACCAGCACTAACGGTATTACCGACGCCTCTTTGAAAACCAGGCGTCACCATAATTAAATTTGAACCCAAAGACTGAATATTGGCTTGGATCGACTGCTGAGCTCCTTGACCGATAGAAATCATAGCAATCACCGAGCCAATACCAATAACAATACCTAAGATTGTTAAGCTGGAACGTGCTTTATTGGCCAATAAGGCAAAACTTGTTTCTTCAATAAGATCAGTAAATAACATCTTAATTTTTTTTATCTTCTAAAATTTGTCCATCACGAATATGAATAATACGATCAGCTTGTTTAGCGACATCAAACTCGTGAGTAATCAAAATTACTGTGCAGCCGCGTTCTTTATTCAAACGACGAAATGTTTCTAAAACTATCTCACCGGTTTTAGTATCCAAATTACCAGTTGGTTCATCAGCTAAAATTAACGTTGGATCATTAACCAGTGCCCGCGCAATAGCTACGCGCTGCATTTGTCCGCCTGATAGTTGATTTGATAAATGGTGCCAATGCTGCTGATCAAAACCAGCGGCTAATAATGATTCCTTGGCCTTGGCTATCCGTTGCTCTTTAGCGATACCAGCATAAACAAGCGGTAAAGTTACATTACGAATAACAGTAGCCCGTGGTAATAAATTAAAAGATTGAAAAACAAAACCAATTTTTTTATTACGGATATTAGCCAGTTCATCTTCTGACAAATCATTGACTCGCTGCTCACCAAAATAATAGTCGCCGCTAGTGGGTGTATCCAGGGCACCGATAATGTGCATCAGTGTAGATTTGCCAGAACCTGACGGGCCAATAATAGCCACAAATTCACCGTCGTTAATCTGGAAAGAAATATTTTTTAACGCTTCCGTTTGCACGTCACCGCTTTGATATGTTTTGTTAATATTTTTACAAACTAGCATAGACTTATATTTAATGAAAGTCTCCTCCTGGTATTCTTACGCCTCCCGAACTTGCGCGATTACCACTGGACGTTGTTGCCTGAAAAATATTTTGATTCGTTGGTGCACTGGTACTGGTACCAGAACTAACCATTCTGACAATAATCTGATCGCCTTCCTTAGCACCACTTAATATTTCTGATTGTGAATCATTCGTCAAACCAATTTCCACTATCTGCTGCCGTGGTGCTTTAGTTAAAATAACACCACCATTGGTACTAGCCAAAGAGTTCGTGTCCTCATCAGGGACTTCTAGATAACTATCACTATTATTAGTTTTAATAGCAGAACTAGCAACCAATAAAACATCACTTTTACTTGCAATAATGATGGCAGCTGTGGCACTCATCCCTGGTTTGATTCTGGAGTCTTGAGTATCTAAAACTATCTTCGCATTGTAAGTAACAACTCCCTGACTAACCGTACCTAATGCATCCACATTTGATACCTTACCGGTTAATGATAGATCGCTAATAGCATCAAAAGTTAAAGTAGCCATGTTGCCAATCTTAATTTGTGTAGCATCAACTTCGTTTAATGAAATTTCTACTACTTTTTGATCAGTTATCAAAGTCCCCAAAGAAGTACCACTAGAGACCTGATCCCCCTTAGTAACAGTTAGGGCGACAATTGCCCCGGCAAAGGGAGCGCGAACAGAATAATCGCCAAGTTTTGCCTGAGTGTCGCTGAGGGTATTTTGACGTTGTTGAATGGTTAGTTCTGCTGAACGTACATCTAACGCATCAGCGGGTAATTGAATTTTTTTTAAAGATTCTATTTTTTCTTGAATACTACGCTCGTTACTTACTATTTGATCTTGATAGCTGATAATAGTATTTTTGCTATTCAATAAATTACTAACATGACCATTGGTAGTATTAATATAGCCGTTTAAACTGGATAACTGAGTAGCTACTATATTTGGTAAACTGATATTTCGTTGCTGCGCAGCATCACGAACGTAGCCAATATAGCTACTAGTCTGTTTTAATAAGTCAGCAACGGTTTTTACTGTGTCATAGGTTTGTAAAATTAATAATTCTAACGCTGACTGGCTGCTGTCGCGCGAGGTAGCTTTATAATTGCTAAAATTACTGTTATATTTGTCCAGCGACTGTTGATAAAGAATCTTAACATCCTCTTTGTACTGTAGAGCGCGGGTTCGTTCATTGGCTACATCATAAGATGTCTGATTGGCATACCAATCAATGTTTTGTTGTGAATTGACTATCGAATTATCGTGCAATAAATGATCAACATTGTTTAATAAAGTAGGCAAATCCAAAAAAACGCTCGCTACCTGATTAAAACCTTCTTCATAGGACTTTTCCAGATCAGACTCTGTCTTTTTTTTATTTTCTTGAGCGGTAATTATGGCATTTTGTGCTTGCAATAAGGTTAAATTATCCGCTGATTGCTTTAACTTCTCCAGAGCTAATTGGGCCGTTACTAGATTGGACTTGGCATCACGAACAGCGCGACTAGCGTCGCTGGCATCCAACTGTACCAAAACCTGACCTTCCTTTACTTGCTGATTGTCCTGAACATATACACGAGTTACCTGAGCTGATACTTTTGGTTGCAAACTAACTTGATTGGATGATGATATTTGTCCACTGCCAGAAATTGATTTAATAATTGATCCTCTTTTTACAGTATCTAGTGTATAAGTAGTAACAGCTACTGGCTGATTATAATTTTGATATAAATAATAACCAATGCCAACTATGATCAACATTAAAAAATGCTAAGTATTTTGTGCTGCCAATAGTAATTGAAAATCTTTTTCCCCATTGTTTTGAATATTAATTATTGATCGGTTAATTACCCTGCGGTGTTTCTGTGTTTTGCTGAATAACAACAGCTGGCATGATACGAATTAGCCGAGCTGTAATCTGACCTTGATTATTTGACTCACCAATGACCACTACTTGATCATCTACTTTTAAATTATTCAGATCTAAAGTATCACGAAATAATTTAATCGTTGTCTGATCATTAACTAAAACGACTTTCTCAATTTCCTGACGATCACGAATAATAATACTTTGATCTTGAATTTTAATAATTTGTCCCATCGCACCACCGGCGTTAATAAAATCAGGATCCATCATTCTCCCGCCAGCTACCATCATAAAATCTCCTCTCTCTGATCCCCAGCGATCATTTCTCTGACTACCAAAATTACGATGATAGTTTTCACTCCACTGTTTAGTAAAACCTGATTTGCGGGCACCGATCCAGAAACCAGCCTCAAAAACAATAAGCATCACAACTACTAAAACTAAAACGTAAATACTAACGGTAAAAAATTTAGATTTAGATATTTTTTCCCAATTCATAATGATTGATTTTTAATAAATTAATTATATTTAAATATTGAGCTATCTTTTGACTGGCGAACACTAACATTAATAATCATCCGGCGAACAAAACTAAAGAAATAACTGGTAAGGTTTCTAACACCGAATAAAGAATGTCTTGCGAATAATTAATTAAATAATCATAATCCGTCAATAATAAACTTAAATATTGAAAAAATCCGCTATGCTGAAAACCACTAACCAACTGGCTACTATCCAATATTAAAATCACCAACGCCGCAATTACCATGACAATATTGACCGGTAACCAAAATCGAATACGCCGTTGTTCTTGGCGACGATTAATACTATTAATAATGTTCACTGCTAATTCTGGGTTGGGCGTAGCCAAATTCGCAGCTTGTAAGAAATATTGATAATCTTTAGTCATAATGATAAATAATAAAAAAACTCACCTATATAATAATACGGTGAGTACCAACAAATTGGTGCATTAACTCAATATATTACGTAAATTAATAATTGCTCGCAAATATCTACTTTTAACGGTATTAACCGATTGGCCCAGTATTTGCCCAAGTGCCGACCAATTTAAATCCGTCTCGATTTTTAAGTTAATAACAGACTGCTGCTCCGCAGACAAACTCTTACTAGCCACTGCTAATCGCTGCCATAATAATTGGTTCTCGGCATAATCGGCAGGAGAAATAGTGTCCGTAGCTATATTATCTAATAAATAATTATCGCCCTCTGCTGTCGTAAATGCAGAAAAGGGAAGATCTTTTTTCTTACGTAAATAATCAATGATCGTATTTTTACTAATTTTATATAACCAAGTTTTAAAATTTTTACTTTGATCAAATTTTTTTAAATTCAACCAAACTTTAACAAAAACTTCCTGGGCAACATCTTCAGCGTCGCTAACGTTATGTAAATAACCATAGGCATAGCCATAAACCAAACGAATGTATCTGTTCACTAACAAAGCAAGTGACTTGTCATCACCTGCTAAATAGGCACTAATTAACTGTTTGTCTGATTGCTCCATACTTATTAATACGCTATTTACTATCCTTATATTACATTATTCTCCTGATAAAGCAATGCCAGAAAATAGTGCTAATATTCAACTTAAACAATTAAATTTTTTCTTATCAGATCGTCCAGTTGGAAATCTTTTAACTTCCCTGTCGGCGATTGAAAAACATCATATCCTTTTTGTTGATAGCGCGGCACTAGGTGCCAATGTACTTGATTTACTTCATCCATGTAGACCAAGTAGACTTTTTTAACCTTTAAAGTTTTTATCATGGCCGATCGTATTTTATCAACTATCATCATTAAATGTAAATAATCTTTCTTGTTTAAAAGATGTAAATCAGCCACCGGCTTTTTCCAAACAACTACGGTGTGTCCATAAGCAATTGGGTAATTAGCCAAACAAGCATAGAGCTGACGATCTTGATAAATAATGGCGTTTTTAAATGGCTTAGGTAACATATTTTAAATTTAATTATTAATTATTCTTTGTAAATCCTTAATCGCTATATGTAGGTGTTAAGTGATGTTATCTAATAGTGTTTCAATTATATTCTTTTTTATTTCGCTAGGAAAAAAGTTTACTGTTTTTAAATTTTTAATATCGAGCCACTCTAGAATGTACTTATTATCTTCTGATTGTCTTTCTTTTTCCGGGCTTCCTAATTTCAAATTACCGGAGTATTTTGAGATCAAGTATATGAATTGGGTCCTTTTGTCGAATTCATTATTAACTTGGCATAGCAATTTATCTATTTCAATTTCTAAACTCGTCTCTTCTTTAATCTCCCTAATTAATGCACTGATATTGTCTTCATTTTCTTCGACGCTACCACCAGGTAAAACAAAGTAGTCTTTATCGGGTTTTATCCTATGCAACAATAAAATTTTTTCTGATGCCATTATAATAGCCGAAACTCTTTTATTTACCATAATTATTTTAGATAATTTTACTTAATTAGTAAATATACAAAAAAATTCATAATTTATATTAAATATTGCATACTGTGTAAAATTTTAATAACTGTTTTATTGCAACCTTTGCGTGATTTTAATATTAATTATTTTAACTAAATCCTTAATCGCCAATGGTAGATTACGCCGTCCCTGACCAACTGGATAGTAGGCTGGATACAAATTATATTTCTTATCTTTAATAATTATCTGGTGTTGCTGAGCATGTTCATCAGCTATTTTAATTGGCCGCCGTAAAGTAATGGAACTTACTTGACCACCAAAAGTGACAATCTTCTGAGGCTGAATTAAATCAATTTCTGTCATTAATAATGATAAATTCTGTTTAAAAAAAGAGTTTGGTAGGGAACGAGCATCGGGCTGAGTAATTTTGGATAAGTTTGTAATATAAACTTTTTGTCTGGTTAAATGTTGATAAAGTTGCTGAGCGAACTGTGGCGTCCATTCATTATTTTTCAATCTTTGTGTTTCTTGAAACAATTCCAATGATAATAAACCAATCGCCTGAAAAAGCTGCCAAATATTTTTAGTACCCAGCCAAGGGGCGCGTACGCCCGACCACAACGGACTAGCTGAAACATTGCGGGCGGTGGGATTCATAAATACGAACATTACTCGTGGTCGCCAAATATCACCACATCCAGGAATTGGGCACAAATTACGAGCACCGTGCTTTTTCTGCAATTTTTGATAACTACGAAACAGCTCTTGCCATGCTACTTTTTTACTACTTATTTGATCTTGATTTATCTTCATATTTATTCTATACTCCTGTTGCTTATTATATACTTTATTTAGTGATTTAGTGAAATTAAAAGTATCATTAATATTGCTTAAACGGTGTAGTTATTTATTTTAACCAAATTTTTACTTAGTGGAACGCTGTTTAAAAAAAGAAATAGATTTTTTAAAACACGAGTATACTTGGTTCGCCGGTCAGGCGAAAAAGTATACGAGTGAAAGGAGTAATGGATGCGAGCTGAGTGAAGTGATCCGGGGTAAATCTAAGCACACTTGATTATTCTACTTGCTCGGTGTGATAGATTAACAAAAAAATTTCACTTGGTCTGCTCCGCCAAAGGCGGAGTAGAAAAGTGAAGATTTTAAAGGAATAATTTATTGAACGGCGGAGTGGATCGTGCTAGACTCGATACACGCAGCTGTGAGATAAATTATGACGTGGAGAGGTCGCATAGTGGTCTAGTGCGCCTGCTTGGAGAGCAGGTGTGTCGCAAGACACCGGGAGTTCGAATCTCCCCCTCTCCGCCAATTTTCACTTTTTGTGAAATCGTAAGAATTAGCCTCGGCGCAATGGCATTAAAAACACGGGGTCTATTAATATTAATAATAAACTTATGTATTATGTTTATGTATTAAAACAAATAGATTCTAATCATTATTATGTTGGTTACACAAATAATCTTGCTCGTAGAATAAGCAACACAATAATAATATGACGATTAGTACTCAGGGAAGAAATTGGCAGTTGAATTATTATTTTGCCACAGCAAATCAGATGAAAGCTAAAAAGTTTGAAAAATATTTAAAATCGGGTTCGGGCAGAGCCTTTACTATAAAACATTTTGATTAATATAAGACTTGGTGGGTGCGCCGTAACTTTAGTGTAGGCGACCCTCTCCGCCAAAATTTAAAATCAAAATCGAAAACTGAAATAGAATCTAATTATATCAGAAAAATACTGCAGTGCGTTACTTAATTTTATTGACATTTAATCATACTTATTATAATATTTTAGTAGTTATTGAACTTTAAAAACTGAATAATAATATAAAAGGTGAAACCATGGAAAGACTTTTATTTCCGCTAGATGTCCAGATTGAACTTACTGAAGCTTGCAATCAGAAGTGTCGACATTGTTATAATTTTTGGCGATACAATTCAAAGACTATAAAAAAGGATGAGCTATGTAGTAATGATTTCTTAACTATTCTTAAAAAACTCAATGATTGCGGAGTTAGTATGATAACATTAACAGGAGGAGAACCGTTGTTACGACCAAAGATATTTTTTTCACTTTTAAAACAAGCAAAAAAATTCGATATGGAGGTTGGCTTAAACAGCAACGCTGTTCTTATTAACAATGAAGTGGCTAACAAAATATTTAATAATGGTCTTGATCATGCATTAATTTCTCTAATGGGTGTTGAATTGACACATAATTCAATATCAAATTTACCAAATGGTTTTAAACTTACATGTAATGGTATTAATAATTTGGTTAAAACTGGAATTAATGTTGCGGTAAACATGGTTGTCTCAAAATTAAATCAAAACGAAATTTACCTCGTTGGTAAAATAGTCCACGATCTTGGTGTGAAAACGTTTTGTGTCACACCAATGGTTCCTTCCAATAAATCACATTATCAATATCTCTTAACTAATCAGGAGTGCAAAACCTCTCTACGTGATTTATTAAGAACCAGGAAAGATTTTGGTTTCAACATTGACACGCTGGAGCCGATTGCTCGATGCATATTCAAAGAGAACGAAGATGATGAATTTATTGATTTTATCGGAAATAGAATTTGCTCAGCCGCTGTCTCTTCTTGCGCAATTTCTTCCAGGGGAAATGTTCGTCCCTGCATTCATGCAGATAAGGAGTTTGGTAATATTTTGTTAGAAGATTTATCTAAAATATGGAAAAAGATGGAATATTGGTCAAGTCCTAATATATTACCAAGGGAATGTGCGGAGTGTAATGCTAATATTGTATGCGAAGGTGGTTGTCGAATGTCTGCAAAATTAATAACCGGTCATTATAATGGAAAAGATATGTATATGACCGAACCAATTATGGATCTTGATAGAATCAAAAAATTACCGGGTTGTCTTAATTTATGTCTTAATAATGATATCTTATTAAAAATTAATGAGCATGTTAGATTTAGAAAAGAAAATTTTGGTTGGGTTGTCTATGTTTATAGCAATTTAGAATTTTGTACTGATGATGGTTATGATTTTATAACCCAACTTCGCAAAAAACCATTTTTTACAATAACTAGTTTAATTAAAGAGCATAATTTACCAGAAGATTTAATTAAACCAGCAATAATGCAATTGGTAAAAAATAAAATTATTTTATTTATTAATTAAGGGTAGAAAGGAGGTGTGAATTGATTAAAAAATATTTTGTTAACCCATCAATAGTTGTTAATAGAACCCCAACGATTAATGCATTTAAAGCATTAAGTAACGCCGTTGCTTCTAGCAAGTGTCAATGTGTGAGTTGTCGTCAATGTGATAATCATTGTAATAAATAAATGATGACAATATCTCGATCAGGCAAGGAATAATAATTCTTTGCCTTTATTTTTTTTTAATAATTAGTTATAATGTCACTATATGATTAAGGTTATTTACAAAGGTAAATATTCGAATAAAATAAAAAAGGAAGTTATTAAAGCTTTTGATTTTTCATATAAATTTTTTTTAGTTGAAACTTCAAACATTGTTATCCATATTTATGAAACTCGTGCTGAATTCGATAAACAGTTAAATATGAAAACAGCTGACTGGTTAGTTGCTAATTCTTCTACTGGTGGCAAAATTGATATTTTGAGTCCTCTGGCTATGGAAAAAGAAAGTAGTCATAATAAGAATGAATTCACACAAATTTTAAAACATGAATTTGTTCATTTGTTTATTGATAAATTAGCTAAAGGAAGAACTGTTCCAAAATGGTTAAATGAAGGTCTAGCGGCTTATGTTGCTAATCAGCACCAACGCAAGATTGGTTCTATTTTTATTGAAGAGGAATTCTGTAAAAGATTAAGTACCCCGAAAGAATGGAATGAAAATGTAGATTATAACGCTTACTCTATCGCTGCTCTGTTTGTCCGTTTTCTAATTAATAAATATACATTTAACAAAATTAAAAAGTTAATTACTTCTCTAGATAAAAGCTACTATTATCCCAATTTTAAAAAAATATTTTTCTCGGTGTACAAAAAAGAATTATACAATGTAGAACAGTTATTTATTTCGGAAATTAACAGTAGATAACTAACTAAATTTATTTTAATTATTAAAAGATATTCTTAAAATTACCTTTTAATATCTCTTTTATTTTATTTTTTTATTTCCAACCAAATAATCTAAAATATTTTAAGAATTAAAACTTAAAGAATGCATAGTTTGCACCAATAATAACATTAAATGATAATAGATTGACCATCTGCCTCCGTTAGCCTTCTCCGCCCTTGGCGGATACGGCTTAATCACGGCGCAATGGCATTAAAAAAATTAAACTATGGAACACATCAATATAGAAATAAAAGCTAAATGCCTTAATCAAATAAGGATCAGAGAAATTATTAAATCTCACAAAGCTGATTTTAAGGGCATCGACCATCAGATTGATACCTACTTTAAAGTCAGTAGTGGCCGATTGAAGCTTCGAGAAGGAAACATTGAAAACTATCTCATTTTTTACGAGCGAGAAGATAAGGAAGGTCCAAAACAGTCGAATGTCATTCTTCACAAATTTAATCCCAACTCTAACCTAAAGGAACTACTTATTAAGTCGCTGGGTGTTTTGACAATAGTAGATAAACAAAGAGAAATATATTTTATTAATAATGTGAAATTTCACCTAGATAACGTTAAAGACTTAGGGACTTTTATAGAAATAGAAGCGATTGACATGACGGGTAATATTGGTAAAGAAAAACTACTTGAGCAGTGTAACTATTATCTCAAACTTTTCGAAATCAAAGATTCGGATTTACTTACAAACTCGTATAGTGATCAAATTCTCAAACATTTATAGCTTGATAATAAAATAAGTAACAATCTCATGGAAACAAACAAAAGAAAAATTTTTCTTAATACTATCTTCTGGGGGTTTATTCTCTGGCTTTTTGGCTATGTCTTGGGTTTAATATTTTTTGCTTTTGTACCACCAGAGCTAATCGGCTGGTTTATTTTACCGCTAGGAATAATTGCCACTCTTTGGGTATTATTTAAAAAAATTCAGAGACAATCATTTAGTTGCTACATTGGACTTGGTATTTTCTGGGCAGTAATGGCAATAGTTTTAGATTATATTTTCATTATCAAACTCTTCCAATCAACAGATTACTACAAACTTGATGTCTATTTATACTATGTCCTGACCTTTTTATTGCCAGTCATAGTTGGTTGGTATAAGTTAAAGAAGCGTAGCGTAACAATGAAACAATAAAAACATTTATCATTGACACAACAAACCTTGCTAAAATAGCACGGATACATAATGCTTTAATATTCTTCAATATTAACTTTATTTTTAAACAATACTATGCTTTATTTGAAAAATAGTTATAAACTATTGAAACACTCGTTTATAATTCCCCTTGTTTCTACGGTTGTCATTCCTTTAATAATTATGGATATTTGGATTGAAATTTATCATCGTATTTGTTTTCCTTTCTGTCATATACCCTATGTTCAACGACGGCATTATATTAAAATAGTAGATCGAGCAAAGTTACAATATCTCAACTTACTACAAAAAATTTATTGTATGTATTGTGGGTATGGCAATGGTGTTATTCGTTATTGGGCGCAAATTGCTTCAGAAACCGAACACTATTGGTGCGGTATCCAACACAAAAATGAACCACCATTTATCGCTCCGAGTCATCAAAAAGATTTTTCTAAATTTGGAGACGAGGTGGAATTTAAAGAAAAATATAGCAGAGAAAACAGTAATTAAATTAACTTTTCTTCTATTTAAATAATATCCTATACTTAATAATGAATAGTATATGGTATTATTATAATAATTATTTACAACAATATTGACCGAAGTTCTTCATTTAACTTTAGCGGAGATTGTTCACGACGCCAAATCAAAAAATTATACTCTCAAATTTATGATTAATGATACAAAAAAATTTCAGACTAATGCTGAAAATAATTTAACTACGATCTGAAAAGAATTTTGTCAGTACCTGGGGGGTTGAAATAAAAAATATTTTATCTGGATTAATTTTTTATCCAAACTTTAATTTTAATGTTACGATAAAAATATTCATGATCATGGTAATGCTACTCATAACAACCAACGGAGTACTATTGATATAAACACCGTAAACAAGCCATAACATCTGACCAGTAAGATTGATCACGGTCCAGGCTAACGCCACATCTTTAGTCGATTTAGTTTTCCAAGATTTTATAAGTTGTGGTAGTAATGAAATTGCCACTAATACACCAGCTACAAAACCAATAATTTCTATTTTATCCATAATGTTTTAGCTGTCTGTATTTTATCAGTTTTTGTGAAATATTCCAATAAAAAAACGGTTACTTTTTTAGTAACCGTTTTGTGCTAATGATTTACCAAATCTAGCGCCTGCTGTGAGGAATCGACAATAGAAAATAAACGATATGTTTTAGTTAGCTCAAACATACTTCTGACACTACTCGTGATATTAACTAAAACCATTAAACCATTATCTGACTCAATCAATCGGTAACAACTTATTAAAACAGCTAAACCCGTAGCTCCTACAAAATCAGTTTTTTTTAGATCAACGATAACTTTAGGATAAATCTTATCTTTTCTACATTGGTCAAAGTAACCGCTAATCGCTGTACTAAACTTATCTAAAATAGTATGTCCATCCCCATTATCCGACGTGAATCTACCGATAATCTGACAATATAAAATGTTTTCTTTTTTCCTAATGATGATCTTACTCATTTAAAACCTCCATGCTAATTTGGTTAAGGTACATTAATTACTATATATATTTTATACCTTTAACGTGTTACTAACAACAGACTGGACTAATACCAAATAAAAAAACGGTTACTTTGTTAGTAACCGCTGGTACCTTTTGCTTTAATCAAAGCTACCGCACTATCACAACTTAAAGCTGTAGTAAATATAGAATACAACTTAGTAATTATTAATAAGTTGTTAACTTTTTCTGGAACATTCACTAAAATTAACATTCCCTCCAACCTTCTGGTGGTTTGCAGACAAGAAATGAATGCACCAAGCCCGGTGGCGTTGACCAGTTCAGTTTCCGCCAAATTAATAATAATATTCGGCGTTCGCTTACTAGTCTCACATTCACGTAAGTAGTCATCAACCAGTGAATTAAATTTATCAACAAGGTTTGTTTGGGGATCGATAGTGGCGATGAATTTGCCCAATAGTCGACAAATAAAAATATTATCCTTTATTTCCATCAGTATCTTATTCATAATTATTTCTCCTAAAAAATCAATGAACTGTTATTAATAATTTATCTTAGTACTTTGGTATTGTTTTGTCAATCGTGGCAGTAATGGCGTTCTCTTGACACAAGAATGAATTAAAGCTAAAATATAAAAAGTTTTTTCACAATCAAAAAGGTTTACCAATGAAAATAGTAATGATTTCTGGACACTATACCGGCGATGGCAGCCAAGAGGTTATTGCCAAGAATATTGCCATCGCTGAAAAATTTGCCATTGCCTTGGCAAATAAGGGTATTGGATTTTTTTGCCCACATTGTAATTCCGCTCAACACGAAATTAAGGGTTCCATAATTGGTCCTCAATTCTATGTTGATTTGAATTTGGAAATTCAAAAAAGAGCTACCGACGCAATCCTGATGATACCGGGCTGGAAAACTTCACCGGGCGCTGTCAACGAAATTAAATTAGCCAAAAAAATGGATAAACCCATATTTTATCCGAACGATGAAAACGATCTCCAAGAAATTGAAATGTGGTACCATCTATAAAAAAAGAGCGCTTGATCAAATCAGGCGCTCTTTGACTATCTAAACTTATTTTTTCTTTTTTCTCTTCTCGGTCTCTAATACTTTCAAAGTAGTCTTGATTACAGTATCCGGTATCAAAGAAATGCTATCAATCCCTAATTTTACCAACATCTGGGCAAACTCCGGAAAATCAGACGGCGCTTGACCGCAAATACCAACTTTCCTCTTATACTGATGGGCGACTTTAATAATTTGTTCTATCAGCTTTGTTACCGCTTCGTTGCGTTCGTTATAGACGTGACTAACTAAGGCCGAGTCACGATCAACGCCCAAAGCTAGCTGTGTCAGATCGTTAGAACCAATAGAAAAACCATCAAAAATTTGGCAAAATTCCTTAGCCAAAATAACGTTGGCCGGTATTTCACACATGACGTATACTTGCAAACCATCAACACCTCTTTTTAAACCATGCTCAGCCATCACTACTTGTACTTTCTTACCCTCCGCAATAGTGCGACAAAAAGGAATCATAATTTTTACATTTCGTAATCCCATTACCTCGCGGACTTTCTTCAAAGCCGCACACTCTAATTTGAAAGCTGGCAAATATTTGTGATCGTAGTAACGACTAGCACCCCGCCAGCCAATCATCGGATTACCTTCTTGCGGTTCAAATTCTCGACCACCGATTAAATTTGCATATTCGTTGGATTTGAAATCAGATAAACGCACAATAACATCTTTGGGGTAAAAGGCAGCAGCTATTCTGCCAACGCCTTCAGCTAATTTATCCACAAAAAATTGAGACTTGTTTTGATAATTAGCGGTCAATCTGGCTATTTCTCTTTTGGCTTTCTGATCTTTTAGCTTTCGATGGTTTAACAGTGCTAAGGGGTGAATCTTAATAAAATTATTAATAATAAACTCTTCACGCGCCAAGCCAACGCCATCATTAGGAATCATAGAATCCAAGAAAGCAGCGCGTGGCTCACCCACATTCATCATAATCTTAGTTTTGGTTTTACCAATACTCTGAAGATTTATTTTCTTCACCTGATATTTCAGCAATCCTTGATAAACATTACCCTGCTCGCCTTCGGCACAACTAACGGTAATGGATTGATGATTCTTGATTACCTCTGTCGCTCTGCCAGTGCCCACAATGCAAGGAATGCCCAATTCCCGCGAGACAATAGCGGCGTGACAGGTGCGGCCACCCGAATTGGTAACAATCGCTGCCGCTCGCTTCATAATCGGCTCCCAATCAGGATCAGTCATCTCGGTTACCAAAACATTACCAGCTTGAAATTGTTCAATTTTTTCCACATCTTTAATCACCTGAACCGAACCCTGACCAATCTTGGAACCAACTGCTGAACCAAAAATCAAAAGCTTACCGCGCTGACCCAATGTATACTCCTCTAAAACATTTTTATCTTGTTGGGAACGAACCGTCTCGGGCCTAGCCTGCACAATAAATAATTTATTTGTTCTCCCGTCGCGCGCCCATTCAATATCCATTGGCCGCCCATAATGCTTCTCAATAATCAGCGTCCACTTGGCCAGCTGCAAAATCTCTGCATCGGACAACACATAATTATTTCTTTCTTTGCTTGTCGTCTTAATAATCTCTGTGGCCCGATTACCACCTTTCTGGTAAATCATCTTTTCTAATTTACTACCAACCTCTTTGCCAATAATTGGACGATATTCTTTACCGCTTTTATCTTTTTTACCCAGCGTTGTTTTAAAAACAAAATATTCATCTGGCGTTACTGACCCCTTAACTACCATTTCGCCAAGTCCCCAACTACCGTTAATCACCACAGCGTTCTCAAAACCACTCTCGGTGTCAATAGAAAACATCACGCCAGAACAAGCTAAATCAGATCTAACCATGGCCTGTACCGTCACTGATAAAGCGATCTTCTGATGATCAAATCCGCGATCCTGACGATAGCTAATAGCACGATCAGTAAAAAGAGAAGACATGCATTGCTTGACCGCTAACAGCAGATGTTCAATGCCAACAATATTTAAATACGATTCTTGCTGACCAGCAAAAGAAGCTGAGGGCAAATCTTCGGCTGTTGCTGACGAACGAACAGCTACGTCAATATTTGTTCGTTGATAAAATTTACTTAGTTGCTGATATGATGCTGCTATTTCATTTTTAAGCTGATCTGAAAATGTTCCTTGTAAAATTAATTTTCTAATTTTAGCCCCGGCACCACTAAGCTGTTTGATATTCTTAATATCAACACCCCGCAATGTATCTTTAATAGTCTTGAATAGATTATTATCCTCTAGGAATTGACGATAAGCAGTGGCAGTAATCGCAAAGCCGTTGGGTATGCGAACGCCTTGTTGAGTTAGCTTGGAGTACATCTCACCCAAGGAAGCATTCTTGCCGCCAACTAAACCAACGTCTTTAATAGTTAATCCTTTAAACCACAAAACATTCTGTGCAGATCTTTTTTTAGTAACTTTCATTGCATAATTTTAATATTTAACTATTCTATTATAATAACTTTTACCCTTTTGAGCAATGACCTCCTCCCCGCACTCAAAAAAGCTATCTTAACTAGATAGCTTTTTTTCATACGGGGTTTCCCTTTGGGTTTCAAGAGAATTCCAGTCGTGC